>DVHN01000044.1 GCA_018712075.1 Candidatus Fimimorpha faecalis | reverse complement strand
GTGGTGTGGAAGGGGAGGGTCAAATCTCCCCTATCCGATTTATTGTAACATGCAAAAGTATAAGACAAGTAGAAATGTGAAAATGGAAGGGGATTTTTCTTGTTGTTTTCGTTTATTCCGTACGTTTCAGGTTGCTGATGTGCAGACAGCAAATCGAGAATAAAGAAGGAGAGGTTGCATTATGATTAAGTTGGAACATATTGACAAATATTTTGGGGATCTGCATGTATTAAAGGATGTAAATTTGGAAGTAAAAGAAGGAGAAAAACTAGTTATTATTGGACCTTCTGGCTCTGGAAAATCTACAACCGTACGTTGCATGAATTTTTTAGAAGAACCAAGCAGTGGACATGTATTTATTGATGGAAAAGAAATGACAGCAAAAAATAAGACAAGGTTGGTGCGTGAAACTACTTCTATGGTCTTCCAGCAATTTAACCTGTATCCACATATGACAGTGTTAAGAAACCTTACGCTTGCTCCAACGAAGCTTCATCATAAAAGCAGGAAAGAAGCGGAGGAGTTGGCATATCATTATTTGGATATTGTTGGACTTAGAGATAAAGCCAATGTTTATCCTACTACTTTATCAGGAGGACAGCAACAGCGTATTGCGATTGCCAGGGCATTGTGTGCGCAAACGAGAATTATACTTTTTGATGAACCTACTTCAGCGCTCGATCCAGAAACAATTCAGGAAGTATTGGATGTTATGATAAAACTTGCAAAAGAAAATATTACTATGGTAGTTGTGACCCATGAAATGGGATTTGCAAGACAAGTTGCAGATCGAATTGTATTTATGGCAGATGGACAAATTGTAGAAGAAGGAACTCCAGAGCATTTCTTTACAAATCCGAAAAATGAGAGAGTAAAGCAATTTCTTGGAAAAATTATTCGTTAATGGAATACGATTGATTTTGGGAGGAGATTATTTATGAAATTAAAAAAAATTATGGTGTGGATTATGATGGCAGTTATGATGATAGTTATTGTAGGCTGTGAAAATAATTCTGATGAACAGCAGGAGAATTCATCAAAACCAATTAGTACAGTAAATGTAGGAGAACTTCCAGAAGACGTACAGGAGATTGTAAAAAGAGGCGTTTTAAGAGTTGGTGTAAAAAACTCAGTAGAAGGGTTTGGATATCAGGATCCAATTACAAATGAATTTACGGGATTGGAAGTTTCATTAGGAAAAGATATCGCAGATTATTTAGGAATTGATGTAGAGTATACTGCAGTGACTGCAGCGACAAGAACAGAACTTTTGGATTCAGGAGATATTGATTGTGTATTAGCAACTTTTACCATTACAGAGGAAAGAAAAGAAAGTTGGGACTTTTCTACTCCATACTATACCGATCATGTTACCGTATTAGTAGAAGATTCCAGTAATATTGTAAGTTTGGAAGACTTAATTGGAAAAACAGTAGGTGTGTCTTCTGGTTCTACTTCTGCAAGATCTCTAGTAGAGGCTATGATTGAGAAAAATGTGATTACTGGTGAGGGATTTAATGTGGATACATTTGATCCAGCTCGATGGATAGAAGGAGTAAAATTTCAGCAATATGATGATTATCCAACGATTTCAATGGCATTAAGCGCAGGACAGGTAGATGCATTTTGCGTAGATAAATCAATTCTTTCTATTTATCATACAATTGGACGTTCCTATATTGAAGAAGAGTTTGCTCCACAGGAATATGGTGTTACAACAAGGAAGGGATCTGGCTTGTCACAAGTAGTAGATGATTTGATTCAGAAATGGAAAGCAGATGGTACGATTGATGCATTAATTGCTGAAAATAGGTTAGAGTAGGCAGACAAGAAGAATTTGTTGGAGGGAACATTATGTCTAGTATTTTTTCAAAGGATGAATGGATACAGGTCTGGTCTTATAGAGGAACATTTGGATTAGGTCTGCTTAATACAGTAGAAACTGCAATAGTAGGTGTTTTACTGTCTATGATACTGGGAATTATTTTAGGTCTTATGGCAGTCAGTGGAAAGAAATATTTAAAGATAATTAGTAGAGTTTATGTCGAATTAATTCAAAATACTCCACTTTTACTTCAAGTTTGTTTTCTCTATTATGCATTGGCTTTTGCAGGAAAGAGTATGGGAATTTTAGCAACAGGTATGGTTGCACTTGGAATTTATCATGGAGCTTATATGGCAGAGGTAATACGCTCTGGTATTGAAGCAATTCCGAAAGGACAGTTCGAATCAGCACATGCGCAGGGATTTGGCTATATTGGAATGATGTACTATATTATTCTTCCACAGAGCGTAAAAATTATTCTTCCTCCTATGGTAAATCAAGTAGTGAATTTAATTAAAAATACATCTTGTTTATATATCATAGGCGGTGCAGATTTGATTTCTCTTACCTATAGTTTTGTAACAGGAGCAACAACTGGTGGGGCTTATGCACCTGCATATCTGGTCAGTGGTCTTTTATTCTTTATCATTTGTTATCCGCTTTCTAAGGTTGCAAGTATATGGGAAATTAGTTTGAAAAGAAGAGAACAGAGAATTAATTTTGTTGCTTCTAATAATAACTTCTCGGAATCTCAATGAATGAGATTCCAATTGAAA
>DVHN01000043.1 GCA_018712075.1 Candidatus Fimimorpha faecalis | reverse complement strand
CCATATTTTTGTTAACTGCATGTGGAAATAATTCCCAATTATATACTACCTCAACAGAGCCAGAAGAAACTCTCTCTTCCAATTCTTCTACAAAAGAAGAATCTACATCTGAACAACAGACATTGGATTCCGATCTTTTATCTGAAACCAACTCTGATTCTAGTGAAGAAGAAAATTCTTCTAAAGACTCTACTAGCAGTGAAGCTCCAACAGCAGCTACAGCAGCCACTACTACAGATGGACAAACCCTTCCTGTAGAAGCCCAAAGTGCTATATTATATAACTGTACGGATGGCATTATTTTAGCTTCAAAAAATGAAGAAAATCTTGTTTATCCTGGAAGTACAGCAAAACTTATGACTGCTTTACTTGCTGTTGAACATGTTCCATTGGACACAATTATTACAGTTGGAGACGAGTTGAACTTAGTAAAGCCTCACTCCAGTCTTGCATATATTCAAAAAGGTCATCAATTAACAATACAAATGCTTTTAGAAGGTTCTTTAATTCCTTCTGGCAATGATGCTTCTTATACGATTGCTGCCACTGTTGGTCGTATTATTGCAGAAGATGATACGTTAGACGCAGAAGAAGCTGTCAATACTTTTGTTCAGGCAATGAATGAGAAAGCTCAAGAACTTGGAATGAGACATTCCACATTTACAACTCCAGACGGTTTTGATGATTCAAAACAGTTAGTTACTGCATCAGATATGGCCATACTTTCTGCTGAATTTATGAAGCATAGTGAGTTACTGGATATGACTCGCATTCACCGCATGGATGCAACTTTTGTCTCAGGTGAAACGGTTACATGGACTAACACGAATCATTTGCTTGATCCTGAGAATGAATACTATATTTCCGATTGTATTGGTTTAAAGACTGGAAGCAGCGAATACAGTGGGTATTGCATTATTAGCGGTTATGAATATAATGGCAAACAATATGCAATTATTGTTATGAATGGAGCACGAGACGGTAGATGGAATGACACTCATATTTTATATGATTATATGAAAACACTTTCTTAATCAACAATACATAGAGGGACTGTTCCTAACAGTCCCCTTTTTTATTAGAAAGACATTTTTCTATAAAATTCTTTTACTATCTTTTTTCGATTGTCCTAACAGTTCTTCTAAATAACGACTTGGTAAAAGCGGTTTATTATAACGTTCCTTTAACGAATAAATGTGAAGGTAGTTCTTTGCTCTTGTCATAGCCACATAGAATAGCCTTCGTTCCTCTTCTAAATCTGCATCTAACACTGCCTTTGTATGAGGTACAATTGACTCATTTACATCTGGAAGAAAAACAGCCTCATATTCTAATCCTTTCGCACTATGCATTGTGCTAATCTGCACTCCATCTTTTTGCGTTTGCTGATCAGAGATTTTTTCTTTTAATTCCTTTGTATAATCAGAAATATGCTGTTTCCACTCTCGCAAAGTTTTATAATTATTCGCACTTTCTTGTAATGCATCCAATACTTCCATTAATTCCTCTGGCTTCATTCTGCGATATTGCGCATATTCTTTGACAAAGCTTTCATAATCAATTCCTTTGCGAATAAAATTAATCGCTGCATAGGGAGTCATCATTCGAAGCATTTTCAGCTCATACTCCATTCGATCAATTCGATCTAGCATCCAGTCTTTCTCTCTATAATATCCTCGCAGTAAATTCATCGTAACTCTTTGTTCTGATAATGCTTCTCTATGAATATAACGCTTTGGACGATTGATAATTTTTAAAAATGCAGCTCTGGAATCATCTCCAGCTGCTATTTCCATATAGGTTAATAGATCTCTTGCAATCCAGTGTTCAAATAAATTTGGAATTTGATCTCTCATCTGAAATGGCAGATTTGCCTCAATCATTTTCTCTACAATTGCACGTGCTCCAATATTCGTTCGAACAAGCACGGCCATATCGGAATAAGCCATTCCATGTTCCTCATAATCATGAATTTGTTCTAAAATGGCGGTTGTCTCTTCCTGCACGGATCGACATTGGCGAATATAGATAGAAGCTCCTGTTGAATGGAATGCTTGAATCTGCTTTTGAAACCGAGTTTTATTATTCATAATAAGCTGTCCTGCAGCTGAAACGATGGATTTTGAGCAACGATAATTTATATTTAGTAAAATACGTCTGGCATCTGGATAGTCTTTTTCAAATCCCAACATAATTTCTGGTCTAGCTCCACGAAAGCGATAAATGGATTGGTCATCATCTCCAACAATGAATAAATTATTACGAGGCGCCGCAAGCATTCTAATAATATCATATTGTACCTTGTTAATGTCTTGAAACTCATCAATTAATATAAACGAATACTTTTCCTGCCACAGCTTTAAAATATCCAAACGAGCAGCTAAAAGTTCATAAGTTAACAACAGCATATCGTCAAAATCAATTCGATTTTCTTTCTGCATTCTCCATTCATACTGCTCATAAATTGCCTTAAAAATCTGTTCGGAACAATTTTTAGGATAATAATGTTCCAACGCAATCCGATCGTTTTTAATCACACTAATCTCACTTAAAATATCATTCACAAACTCATTTTCATCTTCTATTTCCAAATGAAGATTTTGTATAATCTCCCGTATAAAGTTCTGTCGTTCTTCTTCTCTGGCAATATTCTCTGCACGATAGTGATAAGCATATTTTAAAATACGAAAAAAAACCGAGTGAAAAGTTCCAAATGTAACGGCAGTTCTTTTTCCATCCATTAAATTCATAAATCGCTCTTTCATTTCTAAAGCCGCTGCACGTGTAAATGTAATAACCAAAATATGCTCTGGCTCCACATGATAAGATTCAATTAATTGTTTTGTTCTGTGAGTAATTACGGTTGTCTTTCCAGAACCAGGACCAGCCAATACAAGTGCTGGTCCTTTAAAATGACGAATTGCTTCTTCTTGAGAATGATTAAATGACATAGAATTTCCTTATGATAATCTATTAATTGCGTCTTGAATCCGCTTCAACGATTCTTCTTTTCCAATAATCTCCATAATTTCACTTGCTCCACCAGGAGTCATTTGTTTTCCAGAAACTGCAGTACGAATTGGCCACATTACATAGCCATTTTTATAACCCTTTTCTTTTACAAAATCTACAAGCAACTGATACAATGCATCATTACTATAATCTTCCTGTGCTTCTAAACGTGGAAGAATTTCTTTTAATACTTCTAAAGAAGACTGTGCATTTGTCTTCATTTTTTTATGAGTATACATACTAATATCATACTCTGGAACTTCTTGGAAAAAGTCAATAAGATCTGGAATATCTGGGAAAACTTCAATTCGTGTTTTTGCAAGTTCTGCAATCTTATCCAGTTTACAGTCTCTTGTCACAACAGATTTAATATATGGCATCGCCATATCCATATAGCGATCCATATCCATTGCCTTAATATATTCTCCATTCATCCATTTCAACTTTGTATAATCAAATACGGCTGGAGACTTACTCATATGATGATAATCAAAATTTTGGATTAATTCTTCCATACTCATAATTTCTTGATTATTTTCTGGACTCCATCCAAGCAGAGCAACAAAATTGACAATCGCTTCCGTTAAAAATCCCTGTTCCGTCAAGTCTTCAAAAGAAGAATGGCCACAACGCTTGCTCAATTTCTTATGTGTTTCATCTGTAATCAATGGACAATGAACATAAACTGGCACTTCCCAACCAAATGCTTCATAAAGACGATTATATTTTGGAGAAGAGGATAAATACTCGTTTCCACGTACTACATGAGTAATTCCCATCAAATGATCATCGACTACATTCGCAAAGTTATAAGTTGGATATCCGTCTGATTTAATTAAAATCATATCGTCCAATTCGGAATTATCTACGGTAATATCTCCATAAATCTCATCGTGAAAGGTTGTAGTACCTTCAGTTGGATTATTTTGACGAATGACATATGGTTTCCCAGCTGCAAGATTCGCTGCCACTTCTTCTTTACTTAAATGCAGACAATGCTTATCATAAATACTGATTTCCTTTCCTGCAATTTCCTGCTTTAAAGATTCCAAACGTTCTGCATCACAGAAGCAGTAGTAAGCTTCTCCCTTTTCTACAAGCTGTTTGGCATATTCTAAATAAATCCCCTTTGCCTGACGCTCACTCTGCACATATGGTCCACATCCTCCGTCTTTATCCGGACCCTCATCATGAATCAAACCTGTCTTTTCTAACGTACGATAAATAATGTCCACTGCACCTTCAATATAACGTTCTTGATCCGTATCTTCGATACGTAAAATAAAATCTCCGCCTTCATGCTTTGCAATCAGATAGGCATATAATGCTGTACGCAAATTTCCCACATGCATACGTCCTGTTGGACTTGGTGCAAATCTTGTTCTAACTTTACTCATAACATCGTTCTCCTATTTTCTTTATTCCTATTCTCGTTACGAACAAACGCTTTGTTCTAAACTGTTTCTCTTCTTTTACCCAGCCATTATATCCCATTCTTTTCAAAATAACAATAGCAACCCAAAAGTTTTCTTAATCAAACATTCGTATTCTTCTTCTTTCTATTCCTTTTTTCAGAGAAATTATAAAAAATATGTTAAAAATTTAAAAAGAATCCCGTCTTTTCGATTTTTTACTTGTTCCCTTCTCTATATCGTAGTATAATGAAAGAACAAAAAACGACTGAATCCTCTTAATTAGAAAAATTTAAGCAGGACAATATAGAAAGGAGTCTCAGTTATGAACAGATTTACGTTACCAAGAGATATTTACTATGGTGAAAACGCATTGGAAGTATTAAAGACGTTAAAAGGAAAAAAAGCAATTTTAGTACTCGGCGGAGGTTCCATGAAACGCTTCGGCTTTGTAGATAAGGTACTTTCTTATTTGAAAGAAGCTGGAATCGAAACACAATTATTTGAAAATGTAGAACCAGATCCATCCGTTGAAACCGTTATGGCAGGTGCTAAAGTCATGAGCGATTTTGAACCGGACTGGATTATTGCCATGGGCGGTGGTTCTCCAATTGATGCTGCAAAAGCTATGTGGGCATTTTATGAATATCCAGATACAACATTTGAACAACTAATCACTCCATTTAGCTTCCCAACCTTACGTACAAAGGCAAAATTCCTCGCAATTCCGTCTACTTCTGGTACAGCTACGGAAGTAACTGCATTTTCCGTTATTACTGACTACTCTACTGGAGTAAAATATCCATTGGCAGACTTTAATATTACTCCTGACATCGCAGTGGTAGATCCATCTCTTGCCGAGACAATGCCTCCAAAATTAACTGCACATACTGGTATGGACGCATTAACTCATGCAATCGAAGCTTATGTATCCACATTACATACTCCGTTTACCGATCCACTTGCAATCAAAGCCATTCAAATGGTATTTGATTACTTACCAGATTCCTATTCTGGAGATAAGAACGCAAGAGAGCAAATGCATTATGCACAGTGTTTAGCAGGTATGGCATTTTCCAATGCATTACTTGGTATCGTGCATTCCATGGCTCACAAAACAGGTGCTGCATTTTCTACAGGACATATTCCTCATGGATGTGCAAACGCAATTTATCTTCCATATGTAATTAAATACAATGCAAAATGCGCTGAAAGCCGTTACGCAGATATCGCAAGAAGTATCGGTATTACAGGTACGGATGCAGAATGTGTTGATGCACTTTGCAAGAAAATTGATGAATACAATATAAAGTTGAATATTCCTAAGACATTAAAAGAATTTGGAATTAACGAAGAAGAATTCTTACAGAAAGTAGACAAGATTGCAGAACTGGCAGTTGGAGACGCATGTACTGGTTCTAATCCAAGACCAATTACCCCTGCTGAAATGTCTAAATTATTAACCTGTACTTATTACGGCACAGAAATTGATTTCTAATAAAAGATTTTTTATAATGTAAAATCGTGCTTCCTATAAGATAAAAGTACCAGAACGAGAGAATCATGTTCCGTTCTGGTACTTTTTCTATAAATCCTTTACATCTTGAATCGGCTGTTCCTTCTTCAACATAATAAAAATCGTATCTGCAAGAAAAATGGCCAATGCAATCGCCCCCGCAATATTCAAAGTCAGAATCAAATTATTGGCAGATAATGTATTTTGCTGAGCAATTAAATAATAAACCATCTGATAAATTTGGCGTCCTGGTACGAGCGGAAGAATTCCTCCTAATAGAAAAACTGTAACAGGAGTTTTCATTTTTCTTGCCATGACATGGCTATAAATTCCGACAGAAAAAGCCCCAATAAAATTGGCAAACACAACACTTTGCAGCCAATCAAATGCAATCAAATAACACATCCATGCAAATCCTCCACCAATTCCCGCATAAATAATAAACCGTCTGGGTGTTTCAGTAGAAAATCCATAACAACATACTCCGATAAATGCCGCTATTACTTGAATAACATTCATAGTTTCCTCCTTATCGCCAATTTCAGTAATTATCCAATAAAAATTCCAATTCCAACGCCAAGCGCCACTGCTGCTGCAATAAGTACTGCTTCCGTCATTCGTGCCAAACCAGCCGTATAATCTCCATATAAAATATCACGGATTGCATTTGTAAATACCATTCCTGGAAGCAGGGGCATAATGGAACCAATGATCATTTGATCATCATGTAGATTGATTGGGAAAAGATCTGCAAATATCCGTGCCAAAATCGTTACCATCGCTGCGGACAGCAGCGTACGGAAAAACTTTGTAATTTTCGTTGCTTCCAGTCCAACCAACAATATAGCTAAAAAACATCCGATAAAAAGTGTAAATACAGCGTCTAATAATGTACCTCCAACTAAAACCGTAAAGGAAGAACTTACTCCGAAAACCCCCACTGCATTCAAAATAGCTCCATACTGTTTCTCAAAATGCAAAAACCTTAGTTGCTGCTGAGCTTCATCCAATGTCATCTCTTTTGCACAGAGCTTTCTTGATAAACTATTTACTTTATAAATCATATTTAAGTTCACATTACGTCTTCTTATTCTTTTTACTACAGTGAGTGGTTGTTTCTCCTTCTCATACAACGTTACAATAATCCCTGTGGCAACCACAAAGCTAGAGCTTTCACTATGTGGATAAAGTTTTAAAATATGGTGAATGGTATCTTCTACCCGATAAGTTTCCGCACCATTTTCCAACATAATTGCTCCTGCTTTTATTGCTATATCCATAATCTGATAACCATCCAGCTTCCGTGACTTCATTTGATTCATTATCCTTTACAACTCTTTTATAGTAACCTTCCTATTTGGAACACAAGTGTTGCCACTACCCATGCAAGAACAAGCTGAAAAACTACCATTCCAATCGTCCACTTCCAAGAACGAGTTTCTCGTTTAATTGTCGCAATCGTCGCAATACATGGCGTGTAAAGCAAACAGAAGATCATTAATGCATAGGCATTTAAACTGGTAAATCCACTCGCTCCCAAAATTCCACTAAGAGCAGCCATACCTGCGGCAGAATTAATATTATTAATACTGAATAGAACAGAAAAACTCGATACTACTACTTCTTTTGCAGAAATACCACATAGTAATGCCAATCCAATCTGCCACATTCCAAGACCCGCAGTTGATAAAATTGGCTCCATCCAATGTCCAAAAGTAGCTCCAAAGCTCTCCGATACATCTGTAACCATACCATTTCCATTAAAGTTTAATACAAACCATAATACAATTGATGCTAAAAATATAATTGTACCTGCCTTGGTTAAATAATCTTTCACTTTTTCCCATACATAAATACGAATGGTTCTTGGATTTGGAGTTTTATATTCAGGGAGTTCAATCATAAGAATTCCTGTATCTTTTGCCTTTGTTATTTTGGATACGATTAGAGCAATGAAAATTGCCATTACAACTCCGATAATATATAAAGAATACGAAACAATCATCGCATAAGAATCAAAAAACATATCTGCAAATAGCACATAAATTGGCAGACGTGCAGAACAGGACATAAATGGAGTCAACAAAATTGTTCTCTTCCTATCTGCCTCTTTTTCTAACGCCCTTGTTGCCATAACTGCTGGAACCGTACATCCAAATCCAAGTACCATTGGCAAAAATGCTTTTCCCGAAAGTCCTACCTTTCCCATTACTCCATCCATCACATAGGCCACACGTGCCATGTATCCGCTGTCTTCCAAAAGAGCAAGCGCTAAAAATAGAATAAAAATATTAGGCAAAAATGTTAAAATTCCTCCAACACCTGCAATAATTCCATCCACAATTAAAGAAACCATCCAGTCACTCACATTTGCTGCTTCTAACAATGAAGTAACCATTCCTGAAAACAGTTCAAGACCAACTTCAAAATAGCCTTTTAGAAAATCTCCAATCGTAAATGTAAGGAAAAACACAAGTGCAATAATTCCTAAAAAGATCGGAAGTCCCCAAAATGGATGCGTCAGCCATTTATCAATCTTTTCTGTAAATGCAACTTTTTCATCTCGATTAAAAAGACATTCCTCTACTACTTCTTCTATGTACTCATATTTTTGGTTGATAATTTCATTTTCATAACTTCTATCCACAATATCTTCGATTAAAATTGGATGCTCTTTTGTTACCGTTTCATCATTTTCCAGTAATTTAATTGCATGCCAACGTAAAATTTGATGATCATCTCCATATTCCTTTTTTAATCGTTCAATCAACTGTTCGATTTTATTTTCAATTTCATCGGAATAAGTTACTACTTTCTCGTCTGGAATTTCCTGATAATGATGAACAACTGCATGCATTAATACATCCAATCCAGTTCGTTTTCTAGCAGAAACAGGAACTACTGGTATATCTCCCAATACTTCAGGCAAACGATGTAAATCAATTTCCATTCCTCTTTCTTCTACAATATCCATCATATTTAATGCTACAATTACTGGTTTTCCAAGTTCCAGCAATTGCATGGTCAAATATAGATTTCTCTCTAAACTGGAAGCATCTACTACATTAATAATCACATCTACATTGGATTCCAATACTTCTTTTCTCGATACTCGCTCTTCAATTGTATAAGAAGTTAAACTATATACTCCAGGAAGATCTACTAATGTAAGTTTTGTAGATTTATAGTTTGTATAGCCTTCTTTTCTCTCTACCGTAACTCCTGGCCAGTTTGCCACCTTTAAATTTGCACCCGTATAGGCATTAAAAAGTGTTGTCTTTCCACAATTTGGATTTCCCATAAAAGCAACAGTAATATGCTTTGGTCTCATCATGCTGCCTCCTCTACTGTAATTCCCTTTGCAATTGCTCTTCCAATTGCCCACCGAGTTCCTCTTACACGGATAATCATAGAACCATTTCTTTTCTCATTCAGTATTACTACCCTTGTGTGTTCAATTAAACCAATTGCTTCCAATCTCCGCTTAATGCTAATATCAATGTCAATCGATTGTACTTGATATGCATTCCCTATTTTTCCATCGTGTAATGTCATAACTTCCTCTCCTGTTCATACAAAGGTAAAGCGGACAGTTCCAATCCACTCTTCCACTTTCTCATAAACGCAGACTACTTGGCTGCTTAGTGAAACTTCCTAATAATCCCACTAATATCTCTCCTACTTCATGCTCCACGCACCAGAGATTACCTGTCTTACGTTCTATCTATGTAGCAACCGTCAACTACCCACGACCACAGGGTCATGGGCTTATAACTGCCTAGTAATTTGGCCTATGCCACTTAATATTACTATACATTACAGGGTCGTTGACAATCCCCTTATAATTTCTTTTTTATACTAACACATTCTGCCAAAAATTCATAGTGATTTTCAAAGATATCTATTTTATCGTTCGGTATGATGCAGCCGTAAACGGAAAAATCTCTCCTTTACTTTCCTCCATGAAAATGGAATAATTGGATAAAAGTAATTTCTTCCCGAAAAGGTCTTATTACAAGTAATTGCCAAAACAGAAATAATTACACCTGCAATAAAACCTGGCAAATTAAAAATAGCAGTCAAAATAAGTGTAATTAAACGCATAAATTTAATCGCATATCCCAGTTCAAAGCTAGACTGTGTATAATTCGCCACTGCTACAAATGCCATATAAAGCATTGGTTCTGAATTAAACCAGCCTGATTTAACAGAAAATTCTCCTAATACAAGCGCTGCCATAACACTGAGAGGAGTAGTAAGCATACTTGGCGTATTAACCGCAGCCAGACGCAGTCCATCAATGGAAAGTTCTAATAATAATAACTGTAAAATTAATGGCACATTCACCGTTTCTTTTACTCGAATAAATAATAGCCAATCTGGCAGCCAATCTGGATTTTGCATCAATAACAGCCAAAGTGGTGTTACAATTAACGTCATAATAGAGATAATTAGACGAGTGAGCCGAAGATAAGTTCCTGTAATTGGAGGGAAATAATAATCATCTGCTTCCTCAATAATATCGAAAACCGAAGATGGTAATATGAGCGCAGAAGGAGAGTTATCCACAAGAATCGCAATATTTCCTTCCAGTACACAGGCTGCTGCTGTGTCGGGTCTTTCTGTAAATTTAAATTTCGGAAATGGATTATACCATTTATATGGGTAAATACACTCTGCCAAACTCTGTTGATTCATCGTAAGAGCATCAACTTCTAAACTTTGAATTTTTCTTCGCAATTTTTCCAAAAGTCCTGAATCTACACGATCTTCAATATAACATAAACATATATCCGTCATAGAGCGCCGTCCTGTCTGCAACACTTCCATCGTTAGTTGCGGATCTCGGATTCTTCTTCGAATTAATGCAGTATTAAATACCAATGTCTCCACAAACCCATCTCTAGATCCTCGCATTGTTTTATCTTTTTCCGGTTCTGAGACAGAACGGGCTGGATAAGTACGACAATCAATTTCCAAACACTGTGCATATCCATCAATAAATAATAACGTCTGACCACATAATAACTTTAAAATCGCATCATCATATTGTTTCGCCAAACCAATTTCTGCATAGGGTAATAATATTTTAGAAAATTCATGAGCGTCTTCTGGAAATTCTTTTGGAATTTGTTTAAACAAAAACTCCAATAGCTTTTCCAATATTTCATCTTTTGTAAATCCATCAATGCAATAAAGCACTGCTTGATGATCTCCAATTTTCATCACACGATAAATCACATCAAAATTACGGTCTACTCGTAATTCTTTCTGCATATATGACATAACCTGAGAAATTTCGGAATGAATTTGCATGAAAATCCTCCTTTTTACTGTTACAATGTGAAACAAAATCTCACAATTATTTACAAAAACAGTATTTACAAAAAGAAAAAAACTATTCCTATTTCTCAAACTTATTCCCATTAAGAGATCTGCAAAAAATCAATTTAGCTCATAGGTACATCGATTTTTCTCCGCTTCTTATATATTTTTCTAGCAATCTGAAATAACCGAAACCCTATCAATCCACCTATCGTATTGTGAAACAAATCATCCAATTCAAACCATCCTCTACACGTAAGATACTGGCTTATTTCAATAAATAGAGTAAATCCAAACGAGGCAATTAAACTATATCGGAGCCTTCTAAATTTAGTTGAAACTAGGGGAAGTAAAAATCCATACGGAATCAACATAATAATATTCCCAATAATCCCCCAAAGAGCTTGCTTATTTCCTTGAATCCATGTACCATATGACCAAAAGAATTTTAAAATTGTATGGTGACTGCCCAACGAAGTACGATTCAATAATGTTATACCAATTACAATTCCAATATAAATTGACAATGCTGCTTCTGCAATAACTACTTTTTTTGTAAAACTCCAATGATTTTCTATTCCCAATAAACTCAGCATAATTATCATACTCAAAACACTCATACATCCCACTTCCCACCAGGAAAAAGAAAATATGTTCATGAACCAAGAAATTCCTGTTAAATCTGCCATTTCTTTTATATCCATTTCATCCCTTCCTTCTTTTCATAGAAGAACTAACCATTACAACAAAATAAAAAGTCCATAGAACATTGTCCTATCGACTTTCATTATACTTTATGTTGCTAAAGGAATCAAGTAATTGACCCCTAAATTAACAAAATATTTGAATAT
>DVHN01000042.1 GCA_018712075.1 Candidatus Fimimorpha faecalis | reverse complement strand
GGAATTTTGAATTTGTAAAAAACAATGAGACCTTATACGGAATCAATACATTAATTAATATTTCCTCTGGAGCAATTTTTGGCTTCCTTCCTCTGGCAGTTGCCTACAGTGCCTGCAAACGATTCGGAGGCCGACCGATTTTAGGAATTGTAATCGGATGTATTATGCTTAGCAACAGCTTGGCAGATGCCTATGCAGCAGCGCAGGGTACGGTAGACGTTACTACGTTACATCTGTTTGGATTTGGTGTGGAACTTGTTGGATTTCAGGGTGGTATTATTGTAGCGTTATTAATGGGATTTGTAACTGCAAAACTGGATATTTTCTTTGAACGAAAAGTACCAGAAGTAATTCGACTTTTAGTATCTCCACTTCTTACTACATTAGTAGGAGCGCTTTTATTATTCACCGTTATCGGACCAGTAGGAAGAGGATTATCTTCAGGAATTACAAATGGATTGGTATGGATGACGCAAAACTTAGGCGTTGTAGGATACGCTGTTTTCTCAGGACTTCAGCAGCTTGTCGTAATCACAGGACTGCATCATATCTTTGGTGCCATTGAAGCACAGCTTTTAGCAGATACGGGAAGAAACTTCATTAATCCATTAATGTCCGTTGCCATTATCGCACAGGGCGGAGCGGTACTTGGATATTTAGTGATGCATCGCAAAAACGCAAAAGTAAAAGAATTATGTATTCCAAGTTTTATTTCTGTACTATTTGGAATTACTGAACCAGCCTTATTCGGAATTAATTTAAGATACAAATTCCCAATCATTGGTGGATGTATCGGAGGTGCATTTGGAGGAATTGTCGTGTTCTTTACAAATTTAGCAGCTCTAGGATTTGGTACAACCGTTGTTCCAGGAATTGCACTTGCAGATCCATCTGGAAACGGATATATCAATTATATAATCGCTCATGCAGTTGCCATCGTTGCAGGCTTTTTCATGACATTAATATTAGGCAAATTTATGGACCAGCCAGAAGCACAGCCAAAACAAATCACAGAAAACAAACCTATCACTATTTCAAGCGATACGAATACAAAAGCAGTAGTAGAGAATGAACCAATCTATGGTTATGCAGAAGGTCAAGTCATTCCATTGGAACAAGTCAATGATGCTACTTTCGCCAATAAAGTGTTGGGAGATGGAATTGCAGTTATCCCAGAAAAAGGAGAAGTGTATGCACCTGTGGATGGTACGGTTGTCAGTATTTTTGATACGAAACATGCTATTGGAATTCAAAGTGTAAACGGAACCGAATTATTAATTCATATCGGTATTGACACGGTAAACCTAAATGGAAAATATTTTAATGCCCATGTAAAAACAGGCGATTCCATCAAAAAAGGTCAGCTTATGATCAGCTTTGAAAAAGATAAAATCGAAAAAGAAGGTTATGATACAGTAATTCCATTACTATTTACAGACTTACCAGAAGACAAACAATTAACAAAACTTGCTTTATCTAAAATGACAAAGGAAAGTCAGGTTGCAATCATTCAAAAAAAATAAATGGCGCAGAATAAGGAGATTCGATGAAAACAAAATTAATTTTTTTGGACATTGACGGAACATTGATTTCTGCAATGGATCATCCTTCCATTTTAGTAAAACAGGCAATCCAAACAGCCCGAGCAAATGGACATAAAGTATTTTTATGCACTGGCAGAAATATGCCGATCATCGGAGACGATATATTGGAAATCGGATTTGACGGGATTATTGCAAGCGCTGGCAGTCATATTGAAGTAGAACATGCTGTTTTATTCGATCATTTCATTCCAGAAGAACTCGTTCAAAAATGTCTTACCCTCTTTCATCAACATGGAATTTATTGCAGAATCGAAAGCAAAGAAGGCATTTATACCGATTTAGAAATGGAATCTCTGCTAAAAACAGCTGCACCAGATCCGACCAATTCGGAATTAATCCGAATGCAAAACGAGATTTCACGTGGAATTCCATTCCAGCCCTACGAAAACTATCCAAAAAAAGGAGCTTATAAGATTTGTTTCACAAGCACCACATTAGAAGCAGTGGATGAAACAAAAAAATACTTAGAAAACCAATTCCAATACGTCGTACATCCATATGGCAATAGTTCCTCTTGCTTTAATGGAGAAATCATTCAAAAAGGCATTCACAAAGGCACGGCAATTCAGATCATATGTCAACACTATCACGCTTCTTTGCAAGATACCATTGCCTTTGGAGACAGCATGAACGACTCCGAAATGATCCAATGCGCAGGAATCGGAATCGCAATGGAAAATGCCTGCGAAGAATTAAAAACAATCGCAGATACCATTTGCGAAAGCGTACAAAACGATGGAATCTTCCATGAATTAAAACGAATGGAGCTAATATAAATCGTTCTAGTAGACGCATGAATGAAAAAGATCGGTTAATCTATAAAACAGAAAAAGAAAACATATATATATTAGCTTGCAGATACCATTATGGAAATAGATAGTGGTAATTAAAATAATTTCTTAACAAAAGGAACTTCCAATGGAGGTTCCTTTTTGTAGCGCACTTTCTCCATAAGAGATTGAAATACAAAAAAAGAATTTTTTGTATTTCGTCTACTTGATTAGAGATATTAGATATGGTATAATATATTTCATATAAAAGTAGTACGTGTTATTAAGTTAAAAGAGGTGATTCCGATGGGAAGAGAACAGAAAGTCCTGTGTTAAATGAATAAAAGAGAAAAAGTAAATGGATTTGATGTAATTTGGAGGAAAGCCTATGGAAATTTTAGGATTTATTTTACTTATATTAGCATTTCTGACAGTAATGATACTAACAGGATTAAGGGGAAAAGCGTTACAAGATTTCGTTCATCGTGTAACCCAAAATAAAGATAAAAAGGATTAATGAAAAGAAGGAGATGTATGCTCTAAGTGACTTCTTAATCATGGTTAATGAAACAGTCACTTAGAGCATTTTTACTATAGGGCGGATAGACTAATAATAAAAATTAAAGAAAAATACTTGTATTTTTCTTTATATTCGCATACAATAAAGATATGAAAGAAGTGTTGATTATGGCAAGGGCAGTAAATGTTAATTTTAAGTTGGACGCAGATGTAAAAAAGAGTATGGAACAGGCATGTTCCGATATGGGGCTTTCCATGAGTGCAGCTTTTACGATTTTCGCAAAAAAGGTAGGCAGGGAGAAGCGCATACCTTTTGAGGTGTCGGTTGACCCATTCTATTCTGATAGCAATATCCGTTATCTGGAACGGAAGAAAAGAGAGATTGACGAGGGCAGAACGCACTTTGCGGAGCATGATTTGATTGAGATGGACGACTAATGCGGTTATCATAGGAAGATGAAGCATCTTTATTGGCAGGGGCAGGATAAAAAGACCTTAAAGCGTATCAATCTGCTGATAAAGGATATTCAGAGAAGCCCTTAGGACGCAGAAGCTGGAGAAGCTATCCAGTGCTTAGAGGGCGGCTATGACTTTATTCTGGCGAATATCATGCTTGCCGGAGCAGAACAGGAACTTTCCTACACAGGAAAGGAACACCGCCTAAAAGAAGCCCTAGAGCCGTTATCCGGCAAGTATGATTTTATCATCATTGACACACCGCCCTCTTTAGGCGTTTTGACCGTCAAGAGTGTTCAGAAATATTGCAATCCCAATGTGCAGATAATGGGCATTCTCTTTACAAGATTTAATCCGAGGGCAAATATCAGCAGGCAGATAAAGGAATTGACAGAGCAGTTGAGCGAGTACATTTCCGCACCGATATATAAGACTTATATTCGGTCTGCCGTAGCCGTAGAGGAAGCCCAAGCAAACCATAAGGACATATTTACCTATGCGGAAAAATCAACCGTATCTGAAGATTATAAAGCCTTTGTAGATGAATTTCTGAAAGGAGTGTTGGAGTAATGGCAGGAAAGGCGAAATTTGACCAGGAAGCAGCTTTTAGGTCTATCATAGGGGAAACTGCAGGCGGTACGGAAAAGACGGAGCAGAAGCCGCAGGAGAAGCCACAGGCGGCAGGAAAAGGCAGACCAAAAGCAGAAAGGGAAATTAAGAAGCGAGTGAGCCTTGCCCTTTATCCTAGCAGTTATGGAGATTTACAGAAAATCGCCTATGTTGACCGTAAGAGTGTAAGCGATATTGTATCGGAACTGATAGCGGAGTATGTAGCCGCCCATGCAGACAAGTTGAAAGAGTATGATAAAATCACAAAGGAATAATAGACACAACTGAAATAAGTTATATAATTAAAACAATTTCTATTTATGTAGATGTCAGTAAAAGGGGGGCGTTGTAATGTTTCCGATACATGGCGAACAGCAGAATAAAGAAATAGAAACCATCAAGCCTAGAACGCTGGAGATTAAGCTGTCCGACGCTGATGTGAAGCGTTTGGCGGAGAAAGCAGGGGCGCATGGTCTTTCCGTTGCTGAACTGCTGAAAGCTTTTATAGGCGATTTGGTGTGTGGTACGTATTCCAATGGCAGTGATGAAAGAATGTATGCCGAACAATGGTTTGAGCGTTGCTGGTTTGGAATGTAGACGAGGTATTGAGGGCATAGGATGATGTTGAAAGAAATACCGAGGAACTAGAAGAACTGGAAGAACAGCTAAAAAGCGGTGTGATGAAGAACCATGACGGAACTTTCTACACATGGAAAGGCCTTGTGAACTCAAACAACGAGCCTTTCTATACCAGCAAGGAAGAATGGGAAGCCGAGTGCCGGGAAGAAATCGAAGCAATAAAGGACGAGATTGCCAGTGACCGGGAAATCCTTTCAGAGTGTTGGAGCGAGTACAGCGGTAAAAAGAAAGACTATCAGAGCGGAACATTTGACGAGGAAATGAAAAAGGTGCTGGAATGGCGGCAGGGATACTCGAAGCTGCTAGGAAATGAGGTGTAGGGCATGAAAATGACGGAATAGGAGTACAAGGAGTTGATGGCGCATTTCTATTTTTTAGAGGACAAGGTGGAAGCCTGCTATAAGATGGAAACAGAAAAAGTGTTTGAAAGGCTGGAAGAAGAATATAAGAAGTACGTTGTAAAGTACGGAGCATGAGCGTCCTCACGGTGAGGACAGAAAGAAGAAATGTTATGAGAAAAGTTATATATTATGTGTTTATTTCAATTATTGTAATCTGTATGTGTAGTTGTGCAACTGACAGTGAAGAAAATGAAATTATATCCATTGATACGATAGGGGTAGTTACTTTTTCAGATAATCTAATGAGAGAAGCTCTAATGAGAGAAGCTGGTTATGAAGTAATTCAAAAGAGAATCAGTCAGCGCACAGACGATATAAATGAGTTTGTTATAGAATATTGGTATCAGAATGACAATAATGTAAAGCATTATGGATATCATATACGACAAATAGACAAGGATAATTATACGATAATAGAGGAAGGAGAAAGTATAAACAATAGTGTGCTTATTAATTAAAAAAAGCTGCTGGAAATTACCAGCAGCTTTTTTATTGTAATTAGAGCGGAGCTTCCATGGTTTCATAAATTCCATCTAACTGACCACTTGGAAGTTGTTTAGGAAAATATAAATCCGTCCAAGTTTCAGATGTAATTACATAGGATGGATTAATACCAGTTGTAAATCCTTTCTGAATATAACCGTAAGAGTTATACATAATCGGAGTAAAATCCATCCACCCTTTATGATTGGCGGAAATGGTAGACGTTATTTCCTGTGAAAAAGTATAAGATGTATTATAACTTATACCGATTTCGGCTTGTATAGCAGATTTTTCTCCAGATGAAAGGCTGTAGTTTGCTTCTGCACCTTTGGTTATAGAACCGGAAATAGTCAATTCTGCTGGATTGCTACTTCTGTTATACACATAATTAGATATTCTTGTTCTTGATGAGGTCTTAATATGGCTTTCAATATGTCCTCTTTCATCATACCAAGTGAAAGGGACGGCCATCCTAGGAGAAACGGAAGAAGTAGGCTGAAGGCTATTCTGAATAGCTTCTTTCTGGGCTTCAATTTGGTTTTCGGTTTCTTTCAATGCAAAATATTCGTCTTTGGATAATTCTTGGGCAACACCATTTACCACACGATAAGCGGCAATTACCTTTGTGCCGTCATCAAGAGTAGTAAGGCAAGCGTTATCATCTGCTTCTGCGGCAAAAGCAGTTGCCGACATTCCCATAACCATTACTGCGGCAAGGACTAAGCTAACAAATTTTTTTAAGTGTTTCTTCATCATAAAACAATACCCCCTTTTCGGTTTTTTAGAAAATTGCGATTATTCAATCTTCTATTACATTATAGCACAAAGTACATACAATTTCCATATTTTTCCACAAAAAATTTGAAGAAATATCGTTAAAAACCGACAAAAAATGACAGATTTTGCCGAAAAAAGCGAAAATTATTTAATGTAAGCATTTACAATAATGTATTTAAGTTATATAATTTAAACATAGGAAATAACTTATTCCTACACAGACGGAAAGGAGGCGGTGTTATAGGAAAGCTGATAATAACGGTCATTGCGCTGGGCGTGATGATAACAGTTGCCCTACCGTTTTATTCTATCATTTATACTTGCCTGATTTACGCACGCGGGTTACGGTTGCTTTTAGGATTTCATTGTCTTCAGCCAGCTTGTCCGCCATGTACGCCTTATATCAGGTTTCTGTTCGTCAGGCTACGATTTTGCTATCCCTTCTTCTCGCCCACACCTCACGATGTAAACCTTGGGAATCGCTATGGGGTTCGTCGGCAACTACGCCCCTTGTGGACTTTCACCACAGACTGACGGCATGCCCGTCATACTGAAAAAGCGGAGCCTAATTAGCTCCGCAGTATCTAGAAAATAAATTCATAATATAAGATCACTATTTGCTTTTTTCAACCCAAAATCTCTACTTAACGTGTTGTATCCCCATAACTGAAGCAAAGGTCACTGAAAAAGTCCTTTTATGAAATAACCAATACAATATGTTGTGGTATGAATTTCCAAAATAGGAAAGATATTGTGGCAAATCTTGCACTTAACTACTTTTTCAGTGACCTCCACTTCCGCATCTGGGAGATACTTTGGTGCTTTCCGTCCGAGAATATCCCGCAATTCCGCAATGTTGCGGTCACACAAGACAATTTCGTGATTGTCTGCAATGTAGAGCAAAGCCAGCGCTGGTCTGGAATAGGGAAAGACCAATGCGGAAAACAGAATGCTTGTGTCTACCAATATTCGCATTTTACCGTCCCTTTCCGTAACGTGATTCGTCTACAAGCATCTGAATATCATCTTCGCTGGATACCCCCAGTGCTTCAGCGACTCCAGCAAAGGCGGTCTGCGCTTTTCGGATAGCCGCAGCAGAGGCATTGCTGATAACGATCTCTCCATTTTGCTTTTGCAGGAACAGGATTTTATCGCCAGATTTTAATCCAAGCTTCCGCCTGATTTCTACCGGCACAGTGATTTGACCGTTTGCAGAGATTTTCGCTAAGTTCATAAAATTCACCCTTTCTATTCTTTAGAACTCAAGTTTTCTTTATCTCTGCTTATATTATATCCCATGTGCTGGGGAAAGTAAACTCGTCTGGGCAAAAAAGAATCGGTCGTTTGTAAACTTTTCTCAAATTTGATTAAATTTTCTTTTCTATTTGATTGCTGACAAAAATTAAAAGAATTGGTTGAAGGAAAATAATCGCTCCTAATAAAATGGCAGGCACAATATAGTCTAACATAATAAATATGACTGTGACACAGCCCATTAATACTAATGTTATCATATTGGTAATATTTCCTGCTTTTTCTTTGATAGCAATATTTCGTTCGTCTAAAACTTGAATCCGATAATCGGAGTCTGTTTTCAGCATTTTATGATGTAAGATTTGCGTATGACTGACTGAAAAAATAACTGCAAATAAAATACTCAAGCCTAATTTTACAGGTTCAGAAAGATCTGCTGCAAATAAAATGATAACTAAAATAGCAGCAATCCCATAGCCTAAATACCATATCTTATTTCTTTTCATGACTTTCCTCCTCATAAATAAATATTTCTTCAATGCTCATTCCAAAGTATCGTGCAATTTTAAACGCCAATAAAATGGATGGGTTATATCGTCCATTTTCCAGCGAACCAATGGTTTGTCTGGAAACTTCCAGTGCAGCAGCTAAATCTTCTTGTTTGATACCACGGGCTTTCCTTAGTTCTTCTAAGCGATTTTTCATGAAGCCCTCCTTTCTAATGGAAAGCTTACTTTCCATATCTCCATTATAACATAATTTTATAAAATGTCAAGTAAACTTTCCATCAGAAACAATATTAAGAAATAGAGGATTTTCCTAGACAGAATCCTAGCAGCAGTGGTAAAATAAAATTAATTTTACTCAATGATCGATAAAAGGAGGTCGAAGTGATGTTGGAATTCTTTCTTAATCCTATGACTTCCCTGTTAAAAACAGTTTGTGAAAAGGGGAAGGAAAAAGCAGCGGAGAATCTATTAGAATATGCAGATGAAACAATCGATCGGGTTGAACTTACAGCAAAAATAAAAGAACAAATGGAGCGATATCATAATGATGTCGTTCTTGATTCGATGGAATCAGAGAATTTGGACTATGAAGAGTTGAATCACTATATTATCGACCATTTATTTCGGGATGTAGGTGCCTGTTTTAATTTACCAGAAAAAAGACAGCGAGAACAAGCAAAACGCAGCTTGATTCACTCGGCTTATTCCTATGCAAAAGCAAGTAGGTTGGAGCAAAAAAAGCTTGTTTCTCACTATATTCAGATTTTTATGCAAATGGTAGAACACCATTATCTGCAAAAGGTAGAAAACAAAGATTTATTTTTGATGGGAAAAACAGTGGACGAAATAGAAAAACTACTAAAAGAGTATTGTTCTCAAAATCAGAACACGATTATAGATTCGATCCATTATCATCAGTCCTTTGCGGAATATATTGACGGAATCGAACTTCCTTACAATAATAACAGGGCATTCCATTATCGAAATAATCTCATTCGTTTTCAAGGACGGAAGCAAGAGCTTGCCGCCTTGTATAAATTTCTGGAAGATGACCGCTCTCTGCTATGGATGGCTGTAACAGGAGATGCTGGTTCGGGCAAGAGTAAACTGCTGTACCATTTTTTACAGGAAATTTCTTGCTTGCCAGAATGGAAAGCCATTTGGCTGAGAAGAAACGCTTGCATCCAATGCAATCAATTTACGGAATGGAATTATCCATGTAATCTCGTTTTTGTTATTGACTATGCAGGAATTGCTGCCGAAGAAATTGGAGCGTGGATGGAAAGACTGGAAAATAGCCGATACCGTCCAGAGAAAATTCGATTTGTTTTGCTGGAACGGGAAACGATTCATAAAAACAGGGAAATGGAACTCGAGCCAATCTGGTATCAAAATTTAAAAGGAAACCGAATTCGTTCTGAGTGTATCGAACGTTTCTTATATCAATCTTCTTCTGAGTCAGCATTTTTGGAATTATCTGGTTTAAGTGATGAGGATTTAGCCCAAATTATTTCTGACTATGCATTGGCAAAGGGCAAATCAATCGATAATGCAACTCAAGAATGGATGATAGAAAAAGCCCATGAAATGGACAAAAAAAATGATTCTCCCAGACCATTGATTGTATTACTGGCAGCAGATGCCATGTTAGAAGGAAAACAACCGACAGAAAAATGGGATATTTTAGGTCTTGTGGAACATATGGTAGGGAAATTCAAAGAGCATTGGGAAAACGTTCTCTGTGCAGGAGAAGAAGAACGGTTTCTTGCATTGGAAGAAATGATTCTGTTTTCCACTTGTGTCGGAGGATGGGAAGTAGGAAAGAAACTTCCCGATCCCTTAGCCGATTCCTCTACAAAACTTCTAAAAATGGACGCAGATCTGTTAGAAACACTGATCTGTGCCGTCAACGAAGCAGAACTATATGATGGAAAACTTCAACCATTGGAACCCGATCTCATCGGAGAATTTTATGTATTAGACTACTGGCGAAGAAAAAAATACGATACCGAATATTTGAAAAAACTGAGTCATGTACTATGGAAAACTCCATTTGAATTTGCAATCTTTCTCGATCGATGCATAAAAAATTATGGAAATACGAAACGATTTCAGGATATTTTTAAAGATGGTATGAACATCATACAGCCAGAAGTCAAAAGCGAGCTTTCTTTTTGGTTATTTGCAATGTTACTTGTCAACCTGTCCAATCAGCAGCCACTCGAGGAGAGAATCGAAACCATTGCCAGGCTGGAGCAACTGACTCAGGGATATCCACATAACGAGGAAATCGTACTAGAGTATGCGAGGGGGCTTTTCAACCTGTCTTGTGATCAGCCACTCGAAGAGAGGATCGAAACGATTGCCAAGCTGGAACAACTGACTCAAATTTACCTACATAACGAGGAATTCGTACTAACCTATGCGAAGGGGCTTTTCAATCTCTCAATTGATCTATCAGAAGAAGCAGCAGGAAAGATTCAAATCCAATTAGCGGAATTATTTGAAAAACACCCTCATGTAGAATTTCTTTTCCTATCATTGTTTTCTTAATTACTGGTGTAAGATTTTCTTGGAGTACGCAAGCGGTAAAATAGCTTGTGTTCATGAGGAAGTAGTGAAGCGGATTTGGATTGTTGGTCAATTAGGTAATAGTTATCGTATAGAATCTATTTTAGGGATGGAATAGATTCTTTTTTTCGTGATATGCACATCCAAAAGAGGTTTTTATTAAGTATTTTTTGTTTTATATGAGGAGATAAAACCCTTGGGTATATACTGGGTAACGGATTGAAACTTCTGTATGGAAATTAGTTGGTTTATAATAAAGGGGTAGGAAGGAGTTGGTTTTTTGTGAAAAGAGAAATAGCAGTGATTCTATTGGTGATTTCCATTGTTTTGTTGAGTGCATGTGGCAGTAATACGGTATCTCTGGAAACTTTGGATTCGTCGGATTCTTTAACAACAACAGAAGCGTCCTCTTTCGTAACAACCGAGGATGTGTTTGTTACAGAAGGCACCGAGGAATATCGAGGATTTATTTTGGATAATGTTCTTCACTCTGAAAAGGATGGAGAGATTCATTATAACCTGTATATTCCTGACAGTTATGATGGAACGGAGCCTTATGCGTTATTTTTTACTCTGCCAGGATATGGGGGATTGTATTTTCAAGGGGTAGGCGAAAATCTCAGAACTGAGACGATTGCGTTTACGGCGCAGGAGTACAATTCCAAAATGATTGTTGTCGCACCGCAGCTGGAAGATTGGGGAGAGACGTCTGCAAATCAGACGATTGCTTTAGTGGAATACTTTCTTTCTCATTATAATATTGACCAGGTGTATGCAGAAGGCTATTCTGGCGGTGGAGAAACGATGTCGCCTGTTATGGGAAAAAGACCAGAGCTTTTTACCGCCTATCTTCATTGCAGTTCCCAATGGGACGGTGAATATGAGCCAGTAGTAGAAAGTCGAACTCTGGTCTATCTTGTTGTGGGCGAGAGGGATGAATATTATGGTTCGGAACCGACCAAACAAGCGTATGAAACGTTATATCGTCTATATAAAGAGCAAGGTCTTTCCGAAGAAGAGATTGATGAGCTTCTTATTTTAGATATAAAAGACGAAGCTTATTTTACCGATCGAGGAACTACAAATCAACATGCAGGCGGTGCTCTTTTTGCAAATGATCAGGCAATTATGGGCTGGCTTTTTAATCAATAAGAATATGAGGTGAAAAAATATGAATATCCGTACATTAGGAAGAGATTTAGAGGTATCTGCAATTGGACTTGGATGTATGGGCATGAGTCATGCATACGGTCCTGCTGCGGATAAGAAAGAGATGACGAAGTTACTGTCTCAGGCAGTGGAATTGGGCTATATCTTGTTTGACACGGCTGAGGTATATGGTACTCCAGAAAATCCCCATGATAATGAGGAATTGCTTGGAGAGGCGTTAAAGCCTTATCGAAATAAAATTGTATTAGCATCGAAATGTGGAATCCGTTTTGATGAAACCGCATCCAGCGTGAATAAACCTCTCATACCCGATGGCAGACCAGAAACAATTAAAAAATCTGTGGATGGTTCTTTAAAGCGTCTGCAAACGGATCATTTGGATCTTTATTATATTCATCGAATTGACCAAAACGTTCCAATAGAAGAAACAGCAGGAGCTATGAAAGAGTTAATGGAACAGGGAAAGATTACGCACTGGGGAATTTCGGAAGCAGATGAAACGACGTTAAGACGTGCCCATGCCGTTTGTCCTGTAACAGCGGTACAGAATCGCTATTCTATGATGTACCGTGATTATGAAACATTATTTCCTGTATTGGAAGAATTACAGATCGGTTTTGTTGCCTTTTCTCCATTGGCAAATGGTTTTCTATCTGCCAAATATGGCAAAGATGCAGAGTTTGCAAAAGGAACCGACTACCGAAGTGTAATGCCACAGTTTTCCCCAGAAGGAATTGATAAAAACCAGGAGCTTATCAAACTGCTTTTGGATATGGCAGAGAAGAAACATGCGACGCCAGCACAGATTTCGCTTGCTTGGATGCTTGCCAAGAAACCTTGGATTGTACCAATTCCTGGAACCCGTAAGTATGACCGTTTGGTAGAAAATGCTCAATCTGCGGATGTGGTACTGACAGATCTTGAAGTTAAAACATTCGATCAGATATTAGAGACCATTCCTATGTCAGAAGTATTTGGGGGATCTAAGGTAAATTAGAATAAAAAAGAAGCAATTTTGAAACACTTGATAAGCAGCAAAATATAGTTTATACTTACTTATAGTTACATATTTAAAATTTTTAATAAAACAAAACAATCAATTCAATCTTAAGGAGGAAGGATGTATGAGTAAAAGATTAGTTGCATTTTTTTCTGCAAGTGGTGTGACTGCAAAGGTTGCAGAGGCATTGGCAAAGGCAGCAGGTGCGGATTTATACGAAATTAAGCCCGAGATTCCATACAGCCGTGCAGATCTGAATTGGATGGATAAGAAGAGTCGAAGTACGATTGAGATGAAAGATCCATCCTCCCGTCCAGCCATTGCAAACCGTGTGGAAAATATGGAAGCATATGATACCGTATTTGTTGGTTTTCCAATTTGGTGGTATACGGCTCCAACCATTATTAAGACGTTCTTAGAAAGCTATGATTTTACAGGGAAAACCATTGTATTGTTTGCAACTTCAGGCGGAAGTGGTTTCGGAGACACTGCAAAGACACTTCAAGCTGTTTGCCCGAATGCGGTAATTAAGAGTGGTAAGCTGTTAAATGGAAGACAGACAGGTGAAAGTTTGACTGCATGGCTAGAAAGTCTTAATCTTTAATACCAAATCATAAATCTTATAACGAAACATAATACCAAAAACTGCGCCTTGAAAAGAGGTTCACTCTCAAGTTAAGGCGCAGTTTCTTTTTATTACCATATGCAAATTTTTGTAAATCTTATATAAATAGATTAACTGCTACCACAACAGCAATGATAGCTCCTATAAGGCTTGTAATTCGATATATTTTGTGGGATTCTGGATCGTTTTTTTCTTTTTCCATTTTATTCACTGGAGCTTCTTTTTGCATGCCACGACAATAAAAATGCCGAATTAATAATAACAAGAACCGAGCCAGCATTGTGTACGAGTGCACCAACAACAGGATTCAAAACTCCAGTAATGGCTAACAGAATTGCAATAAAGTTCAATGTCATGGAAAAGGTTAAATTACATTTAACTGTTACCATCATTCGCTTTGCCAAAAGCAGCAGATGTGGCAGTTCTTTAATATCGTCATTGACCAAGGCAATATCGGCTGCATCTACAGCAATATCACTGCCAATACCTCCCATAGCAATTCCTACATAGGCTCTTTTTAACGCAGGAGCATCGTTAATGCCGTCCCCGATCATGCAGACTTGTTTGTTCTGATTTTGATACGTGTCAATCCATTTTAATTTGTCTTCTGGAAGACAGTTGGCATGAACATCTTCTATATGAAGCTGGCTGGCGATATGGTTTGCAGCGTTTTCATGATCTCCTGTTAAAAGAACTGGAACCGCACCTGTTTTCTTTATTTTGATAATAGTTGCAGCGGCATCCTTTCTTACTGTATCGGATAATGCTAAAAATCCAATGAATTGTTGATCTGCTGCAACAAAGATAATCGTACATCCATTTTTTATGTAGTTTCCGGATTCCTGCAATCGTTCTTTGGAGATCCTGATTTGTTTCTCTTTTAGCAGCAGTTGATTGCCTGCCAGAATCGTTTTCTTTCCTACAGTTGCCTGTACGCCTCTTCCTGGAATCATTTGAAAATCGTTTGGTTCAGGAAGCGATTTTTTCTGATCGGCACGATAACATTGTACAATTGCTTTTCCCAATGGATGTTCTGAACGCAGTTCTGCACAGGCAGTATAAGCATAGAGTGTTTCTTTTTCTATGCCAGGCAGAGCGGTTTTCACTGCAACAACGGTTGGAGTTCCGTAAGTAAGGGTTCCTGTTTTATCAAATGTAAGATTGGAAATAGATGCCAGACGTTCCAGAGCGTCTCCTTCTCGAACGAGAAAGCCATGTTTTGTCGCATTTCCAATTGCTGCCATAATTGCAGTTGGCGTTGCCAGTACAAGTGCACACGGACAGAAAACAACCAAAATTGTAACGGCTCGGATGATTTGACCAGTAATAAGCCAAGTAAGAGCAGCAGCAGTCAATGCGATTATTACAATCCAAGTTGCCCAGCGATCGGCAATCCCAACGATTTTGGCTTTTCCAGCATCGGCGGACTGAACCAATCGGATCATACGCTGGATGGAGCTGTCTTCCCCTACTTTTGTCGCTTTCATATCAAACGAGCCAAATTGATTGACAGTTCCGCTTGATACAGGATCTCCGACGGATTTATCAACTGGGAGCGATTCTCCTGTCATAACCGCCTGATTAATCGAAGTTTGACCAGAACAAATGATTCCATCGACTGGAATAGTTTCTCCAGGCAAAACCCGAAGAATATCTCCAACTTGTACTTGCTCTGCGGAAATTACTTGTTCTCCAGAAGCCGTAAGTTTTCTGGCAGTACGAGGTGTTAAATGGATTAATTTTTCAATGCCAGCTCTTGCTTTTGCAACGGTGAAATCCTCAAGTAATGCACCAAGCTGCATAATAAATGCAACTTCACCAGCTGCAAAATCTTCTCCAATCATAACTGATGCAATCAGAGCAATCGAAACTAAAACATCCGCTTTAATATCAAAAGCCGTCACCAATCCAATAATTGCCTCCAAAATAATTGGAATACCACATAAAATAATGGCAATCCATGCGACATGAAATGGAAATGGATCAAAGCCAACCAGACTTGCCGCCAAAGCAATGCCAGAAATAACTAGAAAGATAATATCTCGTTTCATTCCACCCCATTCCAACAGTTCTTCTAATTTTTCCAAAATAAATGTTCTCCTTTCCTAATACCTATAGGGGTATATGTTTATTATACCCATAGGGGTATCGGTTGTCAAGACTTAAACTCTGTAATTCTGCATTTAAATTGAGCCAGTGATAATTTAGGATAGAAAGATACTTTAATACGAGTAACCGAAAAACATATAAGTTGGAAAATATAAGGAAAGATGGTACAATATTGAAAAGAAATCACGAAGTAAATCCTAACAATACTGAGTGTAGAAAAATAGGAAGGAGAAGATTTTCTGTATGAAAAATATATTCGTTGTTGTCGGTGGAGGTCGCCCAAAAGGAAATACGATGCAGCTTGTGGAAGCATTTATAAAAGGAGCAGAGGAAGCGGGACATTCGGTAGAGAAAGTATCGTTACTAAAAACAGAAGTGAAGGGATGTCTTGGGTGTAATGCCTGTCGATATGACAAACCTTGTATTCAAAAAGATGGTTTTAATGAATTGATTCCTAAAATTAAGAAGGCAGATTTGATTGTTTTCGCATCCCCATTATATTTCTGGACGATTTCATCCAAATTGAAAGCGTTTATTGAACGATTTTATTGTATCGCACAAGAAGATCCCAATCCGCCAATGGGAAGATATGAAAAATATCCAGTAAAAGACAGTGCATTGCTGATGACTTCCGCAGATAACTTTTTCTGGACCTTTGAGCAAGCCGTATCCTATTATCAGTTTGCTCTTGTCAATTATATTGGCTTTCACGATAAGGGAATGTTACTTGCTGGGGGATGTGGAGATACGAATGGAAAACCACAAATCGATCAAACAGAACATTTAAAAAAAGCATATGAATTTGGAAAAACTATCTATTCCAATTCGATCATTCAATAACATAGGCATTGACAAATGAACCGTATACCAACAAAGCGTCTTGATTTGGCAGCAAAACCATTTCAAGACGCTTTGTTTCTCTTCTTTCATCCTTTTTTATAGGCTCATTTCTCTTTTTAATCGATGCAATGCCCAACCAAAACTAATGCCTCCCATAAGAATAAAAATAGCAAATACAAAGAGCAAATCATTTCGTTCTATCCTTCCATATAGAATTAAAGTACGTAAAGCATTGATTGCATGGGTAAATGGATTAAGGTTAATGATACTACCTAAAATCCCATGAACATCATCTACTGGGAATAGGGCAGTGCTAAGGAAAAATATTGGCAGTACAATTGCGTTCATTACTGTTTCATAAATAACTTCATTTGGCAGAATTAAACTAATGCTATAGGACAGTGCTGCAAGGAAAAATGCGAGAAAAAATATTAAGACCACAATAAAGAAAATTCCAACTATATCAGCAGCAATTCTAACCGAAAATAGCAGGCTGAGCAGTCCTAGTATTCCTACTTCTAAAAAGGTACATAGCACTGCTTCTAATAGTTGCCCTAATACAATTGAACTTCTGCTAATCGGAGCGATCAATATTCGGTAAAAGCTACCATCTGATTTTCGCATATAATTCATAATTCCTCCGCTGCTGCAAGCGGAGAAACTAACTAGCACTACTAAGCCAGGTAAAAGAAACGCCGTGTAATTTTCAATCCCTGTATGTCTCATTGTTTGTCCTGCAACGCTACTATAAAGAACAAGCCATAAAACAGGCTGCAAGATAGTAACGATTATTGTAAAAGCATTATGAAAACGCCATTTTATGTTTCGCTGTAATAGAACAAAAACGCTCATTGATATTCCTCCTATCGATTCATATAACTTCTCGGAATCTTCAGCCCTGATTTTATAAGG
>DVHN01000041.1 GCA_018712075.1 Candidatus Fimimorpha faecalis | reverse complement strand
TGCTTGTAAGGCAGATGCTCTCCCAGCTGAGCTAAGATCCCAAAGCTGTAATCAATATTTGATTGCAAATTCATTATAAGATGCAATGCTAAATTTGTCAAGACTTTTTTGAAAAAATATAAAATTAGCTTTTTTTTATAATTTAAGAGTGATTCGGTAATAGAAAGATAAATTTAAAAAATCTGTTAAAAAATGAAAATTAGTTTATTTTCTTTTAATTTTTCAAATATTGTGTCGGACAGAGGAGATGTGATATACTAAATAAATAAAAGTGGTAACTAGTTCACTCCTTATTTGAGACATTCAATCCATAATAAGCTTTTATACATAAGATGGTAGTAAAGTTTATTATAAATAGTCTTTTTATTGTAGAAGTTAGGAATAGCATATCAGGAGGCGGATATGATCAATGTTATTGTAAATCCAAATTCTCGTTCTGGAAAGGGAATGAAAGTATGGAATAAAGTAGAGGGTATGTTTCAAGATTCTGGAAAAGAATATAAAGTATATTTCACACAATTTGAGGGTCATGCAAAACAAATTGCCGCAGAATTGACAAAAATTCATAGCAATTATAACTCGGAAATTATGATTGTAGTTGTAGGAGGAGATGGTACAATAAATGAAGTGATCAATGGAATTGCATTTGAAAGAAATGTTGTACTTGGTTATATTCCTACAGGTTCTGGCAACGATTTTGCACGTAGTCTAAAATGCTCGGAAAAATGTTTGGAATATGTTACAAAGAGAGTAAAACATATTTTAAATCCGTCCGAATATGAATGGCTCGATTATGGTGTGGTGCTGACGGGAGGGGAGCAGGTAACCAATCGGCGTTTTGCTGTAAGCTGTGGTATGGGAATGGATGCAGAAGTATGTTATGATTTGTTAAATTCTAAAACAAAGCGATTTTTTAATCGATATCATCTAACGAGAATTAGCTATTTATTGACTGGAATTTATCGGTTGCTTCACTTTACCCCAGTAGATGGTGTACTGGAAATAGATACAGGGAAAAAATATCCAATGACAAAAATTTGTTTTGTTTCATTTCATATCCATCCATTTGAAGGCGGAGGATTTAAGTTTGCACCAAAAGCAAATTATTCGGATGGATTAATTGATGTATGTATGGTATATGGAAGAGGAAAGTTATCGTTAGTTCCTATTTTATTAAAGGCAATTTTGGGGCATCATATAAGAAAAAAAGGAGTTCGCATTGTGCAGTGTAAAGAAGCTCGTCTAATAGTAAATGAACCATGTAAAGTACATGCAGATGGGGAAGCATTTGGAATGCAAGATGATATTAGTGTACGTTGTATCAGCAAAAGAATACGAATTATTCGTTAGGAGGAAGTTATGAGAGTTGGAATGGGATATGATGTTCATCGTTTAGTAGATGGAAGAGATTTAATTTTAGGTGGAGTAAAAATTCCATATGAAAAAGGACTACTGGGACATTCGGATGCGGATGTAATTGTCCATGCAATTATGGACGCACTTTTAGGGGCGGCTGCCCTGGGAGATATTGGAAAACACTTTCCAGATACCGATCCACAGTATAAAGGGATTTCAAGTATAAAGCTATTAGAACAAGTTGGAAAATTAATTGAAGATGAACTTTATGTGGTTGGAAATATTGATGCGACAATTATTGCGCAGCGTCCGAAACTGGCGCCTTATCGAGAACAAATGATGCAGAATGTGGCGGATGCACTCCATATTTCCAGAAATCAAGTTAATATTAAGGCTACGACGGAAGAGGGACTTGGTTTTACAGGGAGTGGAGAAGGTATTTCCGCACAGGCAATCTGTGTTTTACTACCAGTTTCAAACTATCAATATGTAGATGTACTTCAGGAAGATAATGGATGTAGTGCATGTGCAGGATGTAAAAAAATTGCGGAAATGGAAAAAGGGCTTGACAAATGATTCGTTTTTTCATAAACTGAATGCAGTGTAAAAGCTATGAATGGAAGAGTAATATTCGAAGAAGTACCAGAGAAGAGCTGTCATTGGCTGAAAGCAGCTCTGACAGAGGCGAATATGAAGTGCATCCAGGAGCTGATCTTGTGAATGGAGTAGCAAGATACGGTTTGCATCCGTTATATGCCAGAGGGAAGGTCATAGACCTTTATTAGAGTGGAACCGCGGATTAATTCGTCTCTTAATGTAATTTAAGAGGCGATTTTTTGTGCGATAAACTCGTCAAGCGGATATTTGACGGGCAAGTACAGCGAAAGGTTTTGCCGCAAGCTGTGCCAAATCGCATATCGAGTAGGTAGAATCTTTCCTACTTGATTTCATTTAGGAGGAAAATTATGAAGATTATTCGTTATATCAAGCAGGAAGCCAGGGTAATTCAGGATCGAGATCCTGCAATTAAGACAATTGGTGAAATTTTTTTATATCCAAGTTTTCGAGCGATTCTTTGGTATCGATTGTCTCATAAGTTATATAAGAAAAAACATTATTTTCTCGCACGTTTGATTTCACAGCATTCTGCCCGCACAACAGGAATTGAAATTCATCCAGGTGCTAAAATTGGAAAGGGACTGTTTATTGATCATGGGCATGGAGTTGTAATTGGTGAAACAGCAGTATTGGGTAATAACGTTACTCTTTATCAAGGAGTGACACTTGGTGGTACTGGAAAAGAAAAAGGAAAACGGCATCCAACAATTGGAAATAATGTTATGATTAGTGCAGGAGCAAAGGTATTAGGATCGTTTTCGATTGGAGATAATTGTAAAATTGGGGCTGGGTCCGTAGTATTGAATGAAGTTCCGCCTAACTCTACGGTAGTAGGTGTGCCAGGACGTATTGTGAAACGAGACAATGTCCGTGTGCCGCAAAAAGATTTGGATCAAGTGCATTTACCAGATCCAGTGCTGACGGATATTACAGAATTAAAAAAGGAAACGGCACAGCTTCGTCGTATGTTGGAGCTTAGAAATATCCGAGAAAGAAAAATGCGCCAAAAAATTGCAGCAAGAAATAAGAAAGGAAATTAGTTATGAAAGTTTATAATACATTAACAAAGAAAAAAGAAACGTTTATTCCTTTAGAAGAAGGTAAAGTGCGTATGTATGTATGCGGACCAACCGTTTATAATTATATTCATATTGGAAACGCACGTCCAATGATTGTGTTTGATACTGTACGCCGCTATATGGAATATAAGGGAATGAAAGTAAATTATGTATCAAACTTTACTGATGTGGATGATAAAATCATAAAAAAGGCGAATGAGGAAGGTGTAAGTTCGGAAGAAATTGCAAACCGTTATATTAAAGAATGCAAAAAAGATATGGCAGATTTAAATGTAAAACCTGCTACAGTACATCCATTGGCAACGCAAGAAATTGATGGTATGATTGCGATGATTTCTGATCTTATAGAAAAAGGATATGCTTATGAAAAAAACGGTACTGTTTATTTCCGTACACGCCGTTTTAAAGAGTATGGAAAGTTATCCCATAAAAATCTGGATGATTTACAGTCGGGTAATCGAAGCCTTTTAGTAAGTGGAGCGGATGAAAAAGAAGATCCATTGGATTTTGTACTTTGGAAGCCGAAAAAAGAGGGAGAACCATTTTGGAAGTCTCCATGGAGTGATGGACGTCCAGGTTGGCATATTGAATGTTCTGTTATGTCGAAAAAATATTTGGGAGATCAAATTGATATTCATGCAGGAGGAGAAGATTTAATTTTCCCACATCATGAAAATGAAATTGCCCAGAGTGAAGCAGCAAATGGAAAAGAGTTTGCCCATTATTGGATGCATAATGGATTTTTAAATATTGATAATAAGAAAATGTCCAAATCACTTGGCAACTTCTTTACCGTTCGTGAAATCGGAGAAAAATACGATTTACAAGTACTTCGTTTCTTTATGCTGAGTGCTCATTATCGCAGTCCATTGAATTTTAGTGCAGAATTAATGGAAGCAGCAAAAAATGGATTGGAGCGTATTATAACGGCAGTTGCCCGTTTGGATCAAATGTTAAAAGCTTCAACGATGGAAGAATTAACGGAAGAGGAAAAAACAGTGCTTTCAGAAGCAGAGGAATTTGTAACAAAATTTGAAGCGGCTATGGAAGACGACTTTAATACTGCCGATGCAATTTCAGCTGTTTTTGAATTAGTGAAGCTTTCCAATATTAATGCGAAAGAAACAAGCAGCAAGACACTTCTTACAGAGTTAAAAAAGAAAATTGTAACACTTTGCGACGTTCTTGGAATTATTACGGAAAAGAAGGAAGAAATGTTAGACTCTGATATTGAGGCATTGATTGAAGAACGTCAAGCGGCTAGAAAGGCAAAAAATTTTGCAAGAGCTGATGAAATCCGTAATCAATTGTTAGAAAAAGGAATTATTCTAGAAGATACGAGACAAGGAGTAGTATGGAAGAGGGCATAAAGAAAAAAGAGAGTATTGACTTTGTGGAAACAATCAAAACACAGTTTGATTTAAAACCAGAAGAAGCGGCGTTGTATTCGCCGCTTGTACTGGCTTATTTGGGAGATTGTGTTTATGAGATCGTTTTACGGACAGTAATTGTTTGCCGTGGAAATATGTCAGTGAATAATCTGAATAAAAAAGTGAGTTATTTTGCAAAGGCAACAACTCAGTCCGAATTGGTAAAACAATTAATGAACGAGTTTACCGAGGAAGAAAAACGGATTTTTAAACGTGGACGTAATGCAAAGTCAGTTACAATTGCAAAACATGCATCAATGACAGATTATCGTATGGCGACTGGCTGGGAAGCTTTAGTAGGCTATTTATATTTAAAAGGCGAATATGAGCGACTGGTTACTCTGACGAGACTGGGAATTCAATGTTTAGAAAACGAAAATTCTTAATCACGATAGACTGCAAACAAAAATAAAAACACTAGTCGTTGAATGTCCATCCATTACAGGGTATAAATCCCCTGCCTGTCTGGTCATTGATGACACTTTTATAGTAAATAAAGAAAGGTTAAATTATTTATGAGGTATGAGGAATTAACAATTGTTGGAAGAAATGCAGTGTTGGAAGCGTATCGTTCGGGAAAAACAATTGATCGTTTGTTTATTTTAGATGGATGTCAAGATGGACCAATAAAATCTATCACACGAGAAGCAAAAAAACAAGATACCATTATACAGTTTGTATCAAAAGAACGATTAAGTCAGTTGGCACAAAATCGAAATCATCAGGGAGTTGTAGCATTTGCCGCAGCATATGAATACGTTGAAGTGTCGACTATTTTGGAAAAAGCAAAGGAAAAAGGAGAAGATCCATTTCTGATCTTGCTGGATGGAATTGAAGATCCGCATAATCTGGGAGCAATTATTCGTACTGCAAACTTGGCTGGAGCGCATGGCGTCATTATTCCAAAGCGGCGTGCGGTTGGTTTAACTGCAACGGTTGCAAAAACTTCAGCAGGAGCGATTTATCATACCCCAGTGGCAAAAGTAACCAATATGGCTGCTACCATTCAAGAATTGAAAGAAAAGGGAATTTGGTTTGTTTGTGCAGATATGGGGGGAACCACAATGTATGACTTAAATTTAACAGGTCCGATTGGATTGGTTATTGGAAATGAAGGAGACGGAGTAAGTCGACTCGTCAAAGAAAACTGCGATATGATTGCATCCATTCCTATGAATGGAAATATTGATTCCTTAAATGCTTCTGTAGCAGCTGGAGTACTGGCTTATGAAATCGTTCGGCAACGTTTGAAATAATAAAAATACAATTTTTAACGAATAAAATATCATAAAAAATGGAATTTATAACTTCAAAGTATTTAATTAAAAAAAACGAAAATAGACTTGACAAAATCTTTTGGATATAGTATTATATCAACTGTTGGTGTACAACAAGCTGGCATGGCACAGTCGGTAGCGCACCTCATTGGTAGTGAGGAGGTCACGGGTTCGATTCCCGTTGCTAGCTTTATCAAAAAGGTCGATTTTACAAGGAAAATGGAAGATTTAAGAAAAAGAAAACCACCTGAGAAAAGGTGGTTTTTTGTACCTGACTACTATTTGACTACTATTAAAATTTTTTTGCTTATTTTTAAATGGTATAGTGTAAGGATAAATATTACTAAAAGAAAAATTTATGCCTGTTTTATAAAGAGATTTTCCAAAGTATCCGCTGCCACTTCATCCATTTTCTTTAAGCTATGAGCGTATATATTCATTGTCGTGGAGGTTTGGGCATGTCCTAAACGGCTAGATACAGTACGAACATCAATATTCTGACTGATAAGCAGTGTAGCGGATGTATGTCTTAGTCCATGCAGCGGAATATCTGGAAGCTTCTTTGATGATTCTTCAGTTACTGTTTGATTATAATTTCTGATAATCTTTTTAAAGGTATGGTAAGGTGTGCTTAAATCCATTTGTTTTCCGTTCCATTGAATGAAAAGAAAGTTTTCTCCAATCCATTGACTGCCAATGCTTAAACGGTATTTATTTTGCTCTAATTTGTAAGATTTTAATAATTCCATTACAAAAGCAGGAAGGGTGATTTCACGATTAGAAGTTTTCGTTTTTGGTGTTTTTGTAATCTGTTCATGTCCTACTCGTGCTGTAGATTTACTAATGGTAATGGAGTTTGTAGAGAAATTGACATCACTCCATTGTAAGGCGATTATTTCACCTTTGCGAAGACCACCAAATAAAGCAATATAAAAGAAAATCTTATGTTGAGTAGGTAAGGTATGTCGTTCCTGATATTCTGCTACTTGATAAGATTTTCCAGTATCATCAATACGAGTATGAGCCTTATAAGTACTGCTATATTCCATCTCTAATGCCTCTAAAAAAGTTTCTGTTTGTTCTAAAGTAAAATATTTGATGGTTTCTTCTTGTTCTTTACTCTTAGGAATAGAAACTCTGTCACATGGGTTTGCCTCGATCACTTGCCATTTCACAGCAGTGGAAAGAATAGATTGTAAAATACCATGAATTTTTCGGACAGTACCGATAGAAAGATTTCCTTCTTTTCCATCCTGTCTTTTACTGGATAGCAGATCATTGTAAAAAGATTGAATTTGCATTGGCTGTAATTTAGCGAGTTTAATATGACCTAGTGATGGGATAACGATTCGCTACTCCATGAAAGGGATTAAAACTGCTAAAATAACAGTTTTATCTAGTTTTCCCTAGTATTTTGCTGAGGGTGTAACAAATCGTGATCCCCATAAGCATTGATTTACTTCTATTACAAGAAACAGTAAGTTGGTCTAGGTTTCTTATGGTAGTATCGTGGTAATTGGAATTAGCAAAAAAACAAATCACTTTCATCCTGAAAAGGTAAATTGTCGCTTTCGCTAATAGGTATAGTTTCCAAATTACTTAATGCACCTTTTAACCAAGTATCAATAACTTCTTGTGTTATTTGTTTTTTATCCAGTAAAACACTTAATTTTTTAAAAGTATCCAGAAAATTTATAAACTCAGACCTCTGTGGAGGAGCTAATTTACAGTCAATTTGGCTTGCAAGTGCGTCACTTAGAGGTGTGTAACCAGGAGCTATTGTATGATTAGCTTCTCCTGTAATCTCGTTGCATATTAATTGAAATGAGAGTAAAAGACCACTTTCTGTATAATCTTCTAAATGTAATAATTTTATAATCATCAATGCGACATCTTTATAATTTCTTATTTCTCTTTCTCTATCTTTATCATTACTTAATCCAGTTAGCCAATCCAGAGAAACATTACACTTATCAGCAATATGTTTGGCAATATCTAAGGGGGGCTTTATTACACATCGTTCATACCCTGACAAAGTTTGCTGTGTTATATTTACTAATTTTGCAAAATCACGTTGACTCATTTTTAATTCTTCTCGTAATTGTTTGAGTCTTATTGAAAAAATTTCCATTTCTCCCATTTTATTCCCTCCAGTTGTTAAAAGTTCTTATAATGCAATAACTGTATATGCCTTTAATTTTTATAATACCACAAATTTGAACAAATGACAATTAAAAATACAATATAAAGTTGTTATTGGTTTTATACTTAAAATAATTGACTTTTACAAATTATAAGCGTATAATAAATTAATAAACGTAATAAAGGAGGCTAGGTATGAGAATTGATAGAGTGAAATTAGTGATGGAGTTAGCAAAGCGATGTTGGAGCATTAAGAAATTAGCAGAAGTGTCAGGAGTGTCAAGACAGACTATAGATTATATAAAACAGGGACAAAGCATAAGTCTATTAGGAACGCTAGGAAATAAAGGATTATGAATAAATTAGGTTGCAGTATAGGTAAAATTTCTTCTTAGTATTTCGTGATTTTATAAAATGAAACTCGAGCGAAGCACGAGAGAAAAAAAGAAAGAAATATGTATATTGATATTAAAGAATGTAAAAGAGTAAAAGAAAAACATCCATTTGTTGCCAATTTGAAAATCAAAGAATAAAAAGGTACTAACTAGAACATTGGATAGATTAAATAAATAAAAAAGTAAGGAGAGTTTCTTTGCTTATGCTATTAAGATACAGGGGTAAATATTTTGTCTAACAAAAGGGGTTCACTTCGGTGAGGACGGCTACTTTCTTTTTGTGTAATTCAGAATTGACACAATTAATCCAGCAATAGCAATGATTATCATAAATTCTTCATATGTACTCATCGCAACCATCCCTTTCTGCAAGACTCAGAATGGGTGGAAAAACCGTCCTACTGGTTGTTCAATTAAATATATTATACTGTCAATGTGCGGTAATCTGCTGCCATTTGATGGTTGGTTAATGGCAGCAGATTATTTTTATATACAAATAATTCATAGTTGTATTTTGCCAAAGTCGATTTCAAGGTCGTCATAAATATTGACTTTGACTTTATCATGAAAACTGTACTCTTCCATGAAATCATTTGGAAAGTAAT
>DVHN01000040.1 GCA_018712075.1 Candidatus Fimimorpha faecalis | reverse complement strand
AAATTGAAATTTCAGTGAGGAGAGTTGCAAAAGGAAAGCTCAAAAAAGCTAGATTTTATGCGGATTTCAGAGTTTCGCAATCACCTATAAATAATAAGAATAAGAAAACAAAAAAGGAGGATTATAATATGGGTATGAGTGCGTGGGAAATAAAAAAAGCAAAGGAAGAAGTGAAAAAAATAAAAAAGCTAGAAAAAGCGAAAAAGGATGCAGAGTTTTATAGAGGCATGGTCGAAAGTGATGTGAAAGCAGGAAGAGATCCATTTAATTCAAGAATAAAATATGAAGCTGCCATAAAAGAATGTGAAAGATTAAAATAAAGAGACTGGGTTGTAATTGATAGAAAAGTTGATGATTTTTATCTGTTTTAATGATGGAGGGAAATTATGGATGGAAGAGAAATTGAGAAATTATTTGGAAATAAAAAAGAAAAGGTAAAAAAGGAAATATCGAAAATATATGAGAAAATTGCAGAGGATTTGCAGAATAGTTCACTTGACATACTAACAAAGAAAATTACAATTGAAGAAATATCTAAAGTGAATCATTACATTCAAAATTTGGAGCAGGAAATCCGAAGCGAAGCGTATGAAAAGATGAAGCAAGTAGGAGTTCCTGAAAACTGTAAAAACATCATTTGGGTTAAAGTAAGAAAACGGGTAGGAGTTCCTGAAATGAAATTATGTCATGAAGACGAGATTAGTGTGACGAATAAAGAAGAACTGTTGCGAGAAAAGAGAGGAAACAGGGAAGGACTTATTATTGCAATAGCAGGTGTTTGTATAGAAATTTTGGGTTTTCTATTTATTCCAGCAATAGGAAAGTGGATCGTAGTTGTGGAAGGAATTGGTCTTATTGCGATAGCTGGGGGTACATATAAAACATATAAAGATGTTTTAAAGACAAAATCGGAAATTGCTATTAATCCGGAAAAACAAGTAACAGTCACTGATATTTGTAAAAAGCAGAGTGAGTTAAATGCTAAAATTATTTGCGATTGGTTAGACTGTATCTGTAGAACACTTCTTGATGAAATTAAGAAAGAGATACAGAAATGAAAGGCTGGGGAAATATATGGATTTATTGATTGTGGATTATGATTGCAAGCTTTTGATAGAGAATAATGGAATGGAGTTTCGTTCCCAGGCAATTAAGGTTATTTATTTAGACAGCGAATTGTTATCTGAAGATTTGACAATTAACAACTCTATAATGAGAGAAGTAACACGTTGTGTCATATTGACTCGTTTCTCTGGTGGGGTTAAAAAGTATCATTGGGATATCATTTCAAAAAACTCTATGGTAAAGCATTGGATTATTTCGATTATTGATTTAGATCAAGACATCTATAAAGAGCAATTTTTAAAACAAGTTGATACGTTATTGTTTGGTCTCGATGTTTTTTATGAAGTAATATTTGATACGTCGAAAAATTTTATGCAAACAAAGAGGGTTTTAGATAAACCAATGAAAATGAAAAAAAAGTGCATGGTAATATCGAAAAATGTTCAACTAGCAAAGAATGCAGCGGACATTTTTAAGAGATATTTAAAAGAATGGGAGATAGAAATTCCTCAAATTAAAAGTTCCGATGATTACCAATATGCAGATGCAGTCCTTATTGTAGGAGAGAAGGGATCAGAATGTGCTGTTATCGCTCCAAAAGTAGGAGTTAGGAAACGAAAGATATGGATTAACCGACGTTTTCTTAATAAGGATGAAAAAGAAGAAATGTTTGAGCAGCTTGAACAGCATATGAATGCGAATGGGTGGAATATTGCTGATTATTCAGATAAAACGTATTTTAGTGATTTATTATATGAGGATTTTAGAGAAAAACTGTATAGAAATGAGATATCCTATCTTTCGTTATGTGAGCAAGAGGATTTTGTAGTATGGGATAAATATGGATTGCCATTGATACGTGAGGGATATACAGAGGAAACGGTTACCGATTTTTTAGAAAAACAGACATGTTTTTCTAAAATAGCAAATGATTTCCAATATAAATCGTAGCAGATAGTTGGAAACAGAGGAGGAAAATCAGTATGAAATATAAGGATACAAGGATAGATGTAACAACAAATGAACTAGATGAGATTAAAACGAATCCGCTTTATTCTTCCAATCTGCTATCAAAAGATAGCGTTAATATTGATGATTGTAAAGGAAATAAAATGGATGAACTGCAAGCAGCGGTTGTTAATGCAGGGACGAAAATTGTAAAAAGTATGGAGGAAAATAATCTTGTTGAGCAGGGGGGAGTAATTAAAATAAAACAGGCAATCAACGAGCTGGATCATTATACTTACAATATTGGATTTGCAGGGGAACAATCTGGAGGAAAATCTACCGTAATCAATTCCCTTATTCAATATCCATTAATGCCAACCTGTAATTTAACAACGACAAGTAATTGCGTAAAACTAGTTTATGGTAAAAAGATTCGAGTGACGATCATAGATGATGATACAAAAAAATGTGTATGTGACCTGGATTGTGAAAAAATCTCAAATGAAAAGTTTTGTTCGTTAAAGGAATATGCTTGTACTGCTATGCCAGTATTGGTAATTGAAAATATGAATTATTTTACGGAACAGAGTATTTTTGTTGGAGGTACATCGTTACAATCATCAGATTTGGATATGGACGTTCATAACTCAAAACATATTGCAGTTTTGGCATTAGTACTTTTTGTAGCTTATATTGGTCAAAATGATCTGAATTTGACTGCTGAAAAGGAAAAGATTATTGAGAAGCGAAAGGAAACGATGAGGTTATTTGGAATTCCAAAGGAGACAATAAATTATTCGATCATAGTACAGTGGGATTGTGAACTTCTGAAAAAAGGATTGGTTATTACAGATCTTCCAGGATTAGGCGCATATGCTGGAGAGAAGAACGTAGATGGAAAAACGTTAAAAAGTCATGATGATATTACAAGAGAAGCCATTCAAGAAGTAGATGCTATGGTATTTATTGAGGATTGTACCGTTAAAGATGTTGGGGTTAGAGCTTTGAGGGAAATGCTCAGCAGTACAAAATTAAAAGAAGTGGTAAATAAGGGGAATCGTGTGATTCCTATATTAAATAAGGTTGACTTATTGGAAGAAACTCAGATTGAAACGAGCCAGAAGAAATTTGTGGAGTTACTTCTGGGAGCAGGTGTCCATAAAAGTGATTCAGAAATTATTTCCTATTCAGCGATTTTTGGAGAATATATGTTTGAAAATATTCCATTTAAAAGAACGCTGTTCTATGCGAAGGAATATCCAAAAAGATGCAAACAAATTCATGAAAAAGCAAAGCGTAAAAAATGTTCGGAGGAAGAATTAAAACGAGAACTGATAGAAGATTTAAGATATGAGTTAGAATGCCAATATCATGATTCGGGAATTGAACAACTCAGAGAATTTTTTCTTACAACTTATGTTAATGTAGGAAAATATAATAAAGCTGTGATTGCCGTTCAGATGATAAAAAACTTGGCTTTACAGGAAAGTTCCTCCTTAAAAGGTCGTGCAGAGATTTATTTAGGTTTTAATGATATCATTGATAAGGATATCAAGAAAGAAATGATAAGTAAGCAAAAAAG
>DVHN01000039.1 GCA_018712075.1 Candidatus Fimimorpha faecalis | reverse complement strand
ATATCGAGTAGGTAGATGAAATCTTCCCTACTCGATTGTAATTGTAGTATACAAAGAGAATTTTCATGAGAAAGCTGTCTGTTGTAGAATATATTTTGATTAGAAATGGTATTTTTTTCCAATTAATGGAGTTTATCGATCTTCCGCTTGACAATTTATAAAAAATGTAGAATAATGAAAATAATTAGAAAATTGGGGATGAAGAGACTATGATTTTTGGGTTTTTTTACTAAAATGATAAAATTGAATAAAGGATGGGATAAAGATGGCAAATTGTGAATTGACAAAGAGTGAAAAAGAAATTATGAATATTATCTGGGATGCACAATCTCCATTAATGATTCAAGAAATCTTGGATGAAGTGAAGAAACGCTATGATAAGGAATGGCGTCCGCAGACACTGTCGTCTTTTTTGAGAAGTCTAGTAGGAAAAGGATTATTAGATTATCATCGTAAAAATATGTTTTCTTTTTATTGGAGCTGCATGAGTCGGAAAGAATATGCGAGTTGTATGCAAAAGCAGTTATTGGAGGAGTGGTTTGGAGGATCTCGAAAAGAATTTTTAAGTGAATTTGTAAAAGCATGTAATGTATCTAAGGAGATAATGGAAGAAGTTATAGGGGAAATGGAGTAAATCGTTCATTATTTTTGTTCATCCCACCGCATTTCTTATAAAGGAACGGTGGGATGTTTCTTGGGAAATATTATTTTGAAACTACGGTTCAAATGTAATGAGTTCCGCTGCATATGGCAGTGTCTGGATCCAATCACAGAAAGTATGCCATTCTTGAAGTTTATGTGCTTTTCTGGCACGATACATATTAATCAAGTTCTCATAGTTGAATGTGCAAGTACGCATTTGATTATAACTGGATGGAAGTAACTGAATCATATCATACCAGGTCTCCTTAGATTTTGTTTCAATATATTCCAGACGAATTTCTTCTAATTTATCCACAATTGTCTGCATAAAAGTGTAGGAAGACGGAGTTAGATGGTCAACACTGAAATCTTCGATTGAAAATGGTTTACTGTGAATTTTATGCATGGTGCTTGTAGAATTTGCAACTGTGGATATTTTGTAAGTGTCATATTCCTTCCACCAATACAGTGGGGCTGTAATATCTACAGACACAAAAATCATACGTAAGTATTTACGATGATCGCTGCCTGCTCTGGCAAGACGCATGGCAAGAGAAAGATCATTTTCTCCTAATATATAATTGCCGTTTTCATCATAATAGCTGTCCATGCGTCCCCAACTATTCATTGGATTGCGTGCTCCTCGAATTGCATTTTCAAAATTCATAACACTTGTTTTATTAACTTGAAGCATAAAAACCTCCTAATTTCTGAAATGTAATAATTACTTTTGATAAAAATATCCATTCTATCAAATATAGCAAAATAGTAAATTTTGTTCATAGGAATGGATGGAATCATCATATCATAGATTTAAGAGGACTGCAACAAGGAGGGATTCATGTCTCTAAATAGATAGTTGCACTAGGAGGTAACGATGAATTATATAACGAATCACGCTATTTTATCTATGTATGATCATCCATATGGAGAAAAAACCGATGAACTATTATATGGAATAACATTAGATGTAGTGGAGAAACAGGGAAAATGGAAGAAAATAAAGACAGAATATGGATATGAGGGGTGGATTTTAGAAGAATTACATAATGAGATTCAACAAAAAGAAATATGGATGGAAGAGTTTCCAAGATTAGTGGTAACGGTTCCATGGCTAGATATACTCACTCATCCAAGCATCCATTCAAAAGCAATAAAAACAATTCCAAAAGGAAGTTTACTTTTTTGGATGGGAGAAAAGCAGGCTGGAAACTGGTACTGTGTACGACTTTGCGATGGACAGTATGGTTGGGTTAGAAAAGAATGGGTAAGGTTCTGGGAAAAGGGGGAATTGTTAGAAAAAAGCAGCAAGAAAAAGAATGAATGGATTCGCAGGCAGATCATAGAAGATGCAAGACAATATCAAATGACTGCCTATCGCTGGGGAGGAAAAACTCCGTATGGAGTGGATTGTTCGGGATTTTGTTCCATTGTTTATTGGATGAGTGGAATTATCATATACCGAGATGCACAAATGAGAGAGGATTTTCCTGTACATCCAATTTCAAAGGATCGTTTAGAGCAGGGAGATCTTTTGTACTATCCAGGTCATGTCGCATTGTATTTAGGTAATCAAAGTTATATTCATGCGTCTGGAAGTGCAGCGAAAGTAGTGATCAATAGCTTAGATCCATCGAAGGAGAATTATAGAGAAGATCTGGCTTTTCCTCAGTTTGGTTCTGTTTTTTAGAAAGCTATGTAAGAAAACCTTATTTGAAGGAGGAAATACGATGAAATTTATTGATATGCATTGTGATACAATTGCACGAATTGGAGACTTCAGAAAACAAGGGAAGAATTGCTCTTTAAATAGCAATCCATTGCAGTTAGATATTGTGCGTATGAAAGAGGCTGGATATCTGATGCAGACATTTGCACTTTTTATTGACAAAGGAAATACGAAACATCTGCTAGAAGACAGTATGTATTTGTTGGACATTTTTTATACAGAAATGGAAAAAAATTCAGAATGGATTCGTCCAGTTACTTCTGCGAAGCAACTTTTGATCAATGAGAAAGAAGGAAAGATGTCGGCATTACTTGCAGTAGAAGAAGGAGGAGTATGTCTTGGAAGAATGGATCTGCTGCGCAATTTTTATCGTTTAGGGGTACGGCTTCTCACACTTACATGGAATTATGAAAATGAGATTGGTTTTCCAAACAAGGTGATGGAAAATATTCCATTTGGAAAACCTGAGACAGAACATGGAATAAAAGAGACTGGAATTTACTTTTTAGAAGAGATGGAGAGGCTTGGAATGATTATTGATGTATCTCATTTAGGAGATGCAGGATTCTATGATGTATGCCGTTATACGAAGAAGCCGTTTTTAGCCAGTCATTCTAATTCTAGAACGATTTGTCCCCATGTTCGAAATATGACGGATGAGATGATCCGTATGCTGGCAGAACGAGGAGGCGTTATGGGTATTAACTTTGCGTCAGGTTTTACAGAATATCAAGAAGGACGAGGAGAAGTGGGTACAATCGATGGATTAATTCGGCATATGAAATATATTGTCAATTTAGCAGGAATTGAAGCGGTTGGACTTGGAACAGATTTTGATGGAATTGAGCGAAATATTGAAATGGACGATTGTTCTATGATGCCTATTTTAGCAGAACGTATGAAAAAAGCAGGATTTTCAGAGGAGGAAGTAGAAAAGATATGTTATAAAAATATGTTGCGATTCATACAGGAGGTGCTATGAAATTTACAAAAATGCATGGTTTAGGCAATGACTATGTATACATTGATTGTTTTGAACAGAAAGTAGAAGAGCCAGAGATGCTTGCAATACGAATGAGTAAACAACATTTTGGGATTGGGGCAGATGGATTGATTTTGATTGAACCTTCCGAGTGTGCGGATTGTAAGATGCGGATTTTTAATGCAGACGGTTCAGAGGCAGAAATGTGCGGAAATGGAATCCGATGTATTGGAAAATATGTATACGAAAATAAAATTGTAGAAAAACCAGAAATTTTTGTAGAAACAAAAGCAGGTGTTAAAAAATTAATCTTATTTTTGGAAAAAGGGAATGTAAGAGAGATACAAGTTGCTATGGGGGAGCCAATTTGGGATGCACAAAAAATACCAATCAATATAAAACAGTCTCCAGTGCATTTTTGTCCCGTTGCAATTGGTTCAACTACGTTTATTTTACATGCGGTTTCGGTTGGAAATCCACATGGAGTGATTTTTCAGCCATATTTGGATGATGAGGTAGTCCAAATCTATGGACCTCTTTTAGAACGACATCCAGTTTTTCCAAAACACGCAAATATTGAATTTGTGAAACTGATAGATTCAAACCATATTCAAGTTAGAGTCTGGGAAAGAGGCAGCGGAGAAACGCTTGCATGTGGGACTGGTGCCTGTGCTGCCGCAGTTGTTGCTGCAAGCTGCGGGTACACAGGTCGTGAAGTGGAAGTGGATCTTCCTGGCGGAACCTTACAAATAAGATGGGAGGAAGAAGATAATTGCATTTATATGACTGGTTCAGCAGAAATCGTATTTGAAGGTAATTATTTTATTGCTTTATAGTAATATTAGAGAACATACCAGACAAGTGTTTGGCTAATGCTAAACCCAAATTTTTGATAAAGCTGGAAGGCTGCATGATTTCGTTCAGAAACCTGTACGACAAGTTGTTCGCCTTCCTTTAATTTATGGTTTAATTTTTGTAATGTCTGAAGTGCAAGTCCCTTTCCTCTATATTTTGGAAGAATTCCGAAACCGTACAAGTACCAGCTTGTATCATTAGGAATAATATGAATTTTTCCAAGATAATACATGCCAATGGTTTGCCCGCTCCAAACAATACGGTATGCCTTTCCCGCATCGGAGAAATAATGAATATATTCTTTTGAATCGCTTATTTTTTCATCAAAAATATGGCTATGCAGGTCGGCAAGATATTCTTGATCGGATTCTTCCATTAGTTCGATACTATTATAAAAAGAAGAAAGAAATGGATGGTAAACAATATAGCTGAGTAAATATTCTGCTGGTTCTGGTTCTGCCCCAAGGGATTCATAGCAGCGGCGGGCAGTCTGGCTTTTCCCATTCCATGGAAGTAGAATGGTTCGATCAGGATAAAGTTCTTGTAACTCGGTAATAAGTTGTTGAAAGTATCCATTGCGGCGAAAATCTGGATGCGTCATTGCACGAATTTCGACATCATTATCTGAGAAAATACAGCTTGCAAAACAGATAAGCTGATTTTCCTTATATTGAACATAGAAAAGTTTGGATTCCTTTGGTATTGGTTCTAATGTAAGCCGTTCCTTTTTGCTGCAAAGTTCATATAAAGTTTGAATGTCTTTGATTTGGCTTTTATTAAGATCATATATAATCAAGAAAAGTCCCCCTGTCATTTATTATGTATGTATTTGTTTGTGTTTTTATAGCAGTTAATCTAGATACAGTATAGTATACAATCGTTATTGTTGCAAGGGTACTAAGCTTTAATTTAAGATATTTTTTTGATGGAATTCTTAAAATAATAATGATTCTCTCCTATTTTCTCGTGAAGTATGTGAAGTAATGGGTGGATTCCAGTCCTTTTGCATAATTTTGGAGAAATAGCACGAGCAGATTGTACAAAATTTAAAAATTATTGAAAAAAGTACATAAGAATGTTTGCAAAATTAGTGGATTCGTGTATAATAAAGGAAGTAGGATGTTAGTGACGATTCAAGTTTCTTCCTATTTGTTTTTTATCAGGAGCCTACTCGAATGATAAAGGATGAATATACCCCATGCAGGAAACGAAGAATGTTGCTTAAACATGAAAAAAGAATCATTTAGGAGGGTAATACTACTATGGCAAGAAAAATGAAGACCATGGACGGTAATACAGCTGCGGCTCATGTTTCCTATGCGTATACCGATGTAGCAGCCATTTATCCTATCACACCATCTTCTCCAATGGCAGAAGTGTCTGATAAATGGGCAACTGCAGGACAGAAAAATATTTTTGGTGAAACAGTTAAGATTGAAGAAATGCAATCTGAGGCAGGTGCAGCAGGTACTGTACATGGTTCCTTAGCAGCAGGTGCTTTAACAACAACTTATACAGCTTCTCAGGGATTATTATTAATGATTCCAAACCTTTATAAGATTGCAGGTGAATTATTACCAGGCGTTATTAACGTATCTGCACGTGCTCTTGCTAGCCATGCATTAAATATTTTTGGTGATCATTCTGATGTATATGCTTGCCGTCAGACAGGTTGTGCTATGTTATGTTCCAACTCTGTACAGGAAGTTATGGACTTGACACCAGTTGCTCACTGTACTGCAATCAAAGGAAAAGTTCCATTTATTAATTTCTTTGATGGTTTCCGTACATCTCATGAATACCAGAAGATTGAAGTTTGGGACTATGAAGATTTAAAAGATATGGTAGATATGGATGCAGTTGATGCATTCCGTGCACATGCATTGAATCCAAATCACCCATGTGAAAGAGGTTCTGCTCAGAACCCAGATATCTTCTTCCAGGCAAGAGAAGCTTGTAACAAGTATTATGATGCTATTCCAGATTTAGCTCAAGAATACATGGACAAGGTTAATGCTAAGATTGGTACGGATTATAAGTTATTTAATTACTATGGTGCTCCAGATGCAGAACATATTATTATTGCTATGGGTTCTGTTTGCGAGACAATTGAAGAAACAATTGATTTCTTAACAGCTAGAGGAGAAAAAGTTGGTCTTGTGAAAGTTCATCTGTACAGACCATTCTCTGCAAAACATTTATTATCTGTAATTCCAGACACAGTAAAGAAAATTAGTGTTATGGATAGAACAAAAGAACCAGGTTCCATTGGTGAACCATTATACTTAGATGTATTAGCTGCAATCAAAGATACAAAATTCAAAGATGTTACCGTATTCTCTGGACGTTATGGATTAGGTTCTAAGGATACAAACCCATCCCATATTGCAGCAGTATTCCATAATGAAACAAAACCAAGATTTACTGTATCCATTAAGGATGATGTTACAAACTTATCTGTAGATGTAACAGAAGTAATCGATTCTGCTCCAAAGTCTACAACACGTTGTAAGTTCTGGGGTCTTGGTGCCGATGGTACAGTAGGTGCAAATAAGAACTCGGTTAAGATTATTGGTGACCATACAAATAAATATGCACAGGCATACTTTGATTATGATTCCAAGAAATCTGGTGGTGTTACAATTTCTCACTTAAGATTTGGTGATGAACCAATTAAGTCTACTTATTTGATTAGCCAGGCTGATTTTGTAGCATGTCATAATCCTGCGTATGTAAGAAAGTATAATATGGTTCAGGATTTAGTAGATGGTGGTACATTCTTATTGAACTGTGGTTGGTCCGATGAAGAATTAGATAAGCATCTTCCAGGACAGGCTAAGAAGTATATTGCAGACCATAATATCAAATTATACACAATTGATGGTATTACAATTGGTAAGGAAATCGGACTTGGAAACCGTATTAATACAGTATTACAGGCTGCATTCTTCAAATTATCTGGTATCATTCCAGTAGATGATGCAGTAAAATATATGAAAGACGCTGCAACTGCAACTTATGGAAGAAAAGGTGAAGCAGTTGTTAAGATGAACCATGATGCAATTGATCGTGGTATCGACGGCGCAATTGAAAGAAAGATTCCAGAATCTTGGAAAGATGCAGAATTTGAAGATCTGAATGTAACTGTAACAGGTGACAGACAGGATGTAGTAGATTTCGTTAATAATATTCAGTCTGCTATTAATCATCAAGAGGGTAATAACTTACCAGTATCTGCATTTGAAGAATATGTAGATGGTTCTACACCATCTGGTTCTGCTGCTTATGAAAAACGTGGTATCGCAGTAGATATTCCATGTTGGAATTCTGAAAACTGTATCCAGTGTAACTTCTGTTCCTATGTATGTCCTCATGCAGTTATTCGTCCAGTTGTTATGAACGAAGAAGAAGCTGCTGCAGCTCCAGAAGGAATGAAGAAGATTCCTATGACAGGTATGCCAGGATATTATTTCTGCATGACAATTTCTGCTGCTGACTGTAGCGGTTGTGGTTCCTGTGTCAATGTCTGCCCAGGTAAGAAAGGTAATAAGGCATTATCCATGGTTAACTACGAAGCAAACAAAGAAGAGCAGAAGTACTTTGATTATGGATTAACAGTATCCGATAAGCCAGAAGTTTTAGCTAAGTTTAAGGAAACAACCGTTAAGGGAAGCCAGTTCAAGCAGCCATTACTTGAGTTCTCCGGTGCTTGTGCAGGTTGTGGTGAGACTCCATATGCGAAGTTAATTACACAGTTGTTTGGCGATAGAATGTATATTGCAAATGCAACAGGTTGTACCTCTATTTGGGGTAACTCTTCTCCATCTACTCCTTATACAGTTAACAAAGAAGGTAAAGGACCAGCTTGGTGTAATTCCTTATTTGAAGACAATGCTGAATTTGGTTTCGGTATGCATTTAGCTCAAGAACAGTTACGTAAGGGCTTAAAGACAAAAGTTACTAAGTTAGCAGAAGTTTCTGACAATGCTAATATTAAAGAAGCTTGTGAAAAATATCTGGAAACATTTGAATGCGGAGCTACGAACGGAACAGCGGCAGCAGCATTAGTTGCTTGTATCCAGGCTAACGGCGGAGATTGTGACCTTTGCAAAGATATCGTTAAGAATAAAGATTTCTTAGCTAAGAAGTCCCAGTGGATCTTCGGTGGTGACGGATGGGCATTCGATATCGGTTACGGCGGTGTTGACCATGTATTGGCTTCTGGACAAGATGTTAATGTAATGGTATTCAATACAGAAGTTTACTCCAATACAGGTGGACAGGCTTCTAAGGCTACACCAATCGGTGCTATCGCTCAGTTCGCAGCAGGTGGTAAAGATATTAAGCAAAAAGATTTGGCAGCTATTTCTATTAGCTATGGTTATATTTATGTAGCTCAGATCGCTATGGGTGCTGATTACAACCAGTGTGTAAAGGCTATTTCTGAGGCAGAAAGCTACAATGGACCATCCATCATTATTGCTTATGCTCCATGTATTAACCATGGTATTAAGGGTGGATTAAAGAACGCTATGACAGAAGAAAAAGATGCAGTAAAGGCTGGTTATTGGCATTTATTCCGTTTCGACCCACGTTTGAAAGCACAAGGAAAGAATCCATTCCAGTTAGACTCCAAGGCTCCAACAGAAAGCTATACAGATTTCTTAAAGCGTGAAGTTCGTTATACATCCTTAATGCGTTCAAACCCAGAAAGAGCAGAAAAACTGTTTGCAGAAGCTGAATTACAGGCAGCACAGAAGTATGCACAGCTTCAAAAAATGGTTGAATTATATGCAATTGATGAAGAAGAAAAATAATTAAAAGATAAATTATTTTAAAGTATTAAGTATGGAAAAAGACTCTTTTACTATCAGTAAAAGAGTCTTTTTTTGGCAGAAAGTTCTTCTGACAGAAGAAAGATATGTATTGACTAGAAAAGAAGACTAGGATATAATATACATAATGTAGAATTCGGATTAAAGACGAAACGATGAAAAATTCGAGATATCCGCTTGGTATGTAGGAAATAAAACGATTATTTCTGGGAGGTTATTAATAATGTGGTATGTAATACAAGTGAAGAATGGACAAGAAAACTTAACTTGTCAGTTAATCCAAACAATTATCACAGATGATACGCTGATTGAATGTTTTTTTCCGCAGAGAGAGCGAATGAGGAAAATAGATGGGAAATGGAATGTGATAAAAGAAAAGCTATTTCCTGGTTATGTGTTTATTGTTACCGATAATCCAGAAAGATTGTTTCTTCAATTGAAAAATGTTCCCAAACTAACAAAGCTATTGGGAGATAACGAAGGAAGTTTTATTCCATTAAAAGAAAAGGAAGTTTATTTTATTCAGCGTTGGGGTGGAAACGACCATGTAGCAAATATTAGTAAAGTTATAATTGAGAAAGGGAATAAAGTTCGAATTCTGGAGGGGAATTTGAAAGATTATGAAGGAGAAATTATAAAAGTAAATTTGCATAAAAGGATTGCAGTTGTGAGAACGACATTTATGGGAAGCACTACGGATGTGCATATGGGAATTGAAATTCTGCAAAAAGAAGAATAAATTTAAAAATATTAATTTTTTAAA
>DVHN01000038.1 GCA_018712075.1 Candidatus Fimimorpha faecalis | reverse complement strand
GGCAAAGCCGTTCGCTGTACTTACCCGTCAAATGTTGTGCAAGCACAGTGTGACGGCGCACAAAAAACGCAGATACGAATACTACTCATATCTGCGTTTTCATCTTAATAACTTTTATTATCGCTTTCCTGTACTGCCATGCCCTCCCCGATCTTCACTTATTAGCTCTGGCACTTCTTCAAAATAAATGGACGGCTGGTGCTTCATAATACGAAATTGGCAAATTCGATCATTAACCTCAATCACGGTATCTCTCAATGCATAGGCTGGAAAGAACCATTGATCATTGTTTCCACAATAAGTTTCATCAATCACTCCCATATGATTCGTTTGAATAATTCCAAAATTTTTAAATGTACTGCTCCTTGGCACAATATGAGCCTCATAACCTTTTGGCAATTCCATCGCCACACCGAGCGGAATCAAACAAAAATCCCCTGCTTTCATCTCCACCTTTTTAGCAGCACGTAAATCAATCCAATCCGATTTGCCTCCAATATAGGTTAATTTTTCAATTTCATCTGTAAAATATTTAATTTTTATTGTTTGCATATTTATCTCATTTGCCTCCTGATGCTAACCGATTAAAGATAATATTTTATGCTATTACTACTGATTAATCCCAGTATTTCAATACTACCTTCTTTTCTTTCAATGTATGTTTCACATCAATCACTCGTTGATTGGAACTTCCCTTCCATTTTAACTGCACATCTCTCAGTTCTTCTATGTATTCTCCATCAATGACAACATCAATCAATGGCATAAAGTCTAGTTTTTGAATTGTTTCCCATACAAATCCAGTATAAAGCCAAATTGTTTTATCTGGAAATTCCTCCTTGATTTCACGAATTAGCGTTCCAACTTCCTCCCGATTTAACGGATGCAATGGATCGCCGCCGCTAAATGTAATTCCTGAAATATAATCTTTTCTTAATTCTTCAAAAATCTCTTTTTTTGCTGCCTCATCAAATTTTAAGCCACCATGAATATCCCAGGTAACGGGATTTTGACATCCCTTACATCCATGAGAACAGCCAGCTACCCATAATACAACTCTTAAACCATCCCCGTTTAACATATCATCTTTCGTGATATTGTGATAACGCATAATTACATACTCTTCCTCTCTGCAATTTCTGCCATCTTCGCATCATTTAAACGAGTATCTCCCTTCACACGAGAATAAGACAAATAACCATTCATACGATCAATTTTTGTTAAATTTTTGCTTCCGCATTTTGGGCATACATCCATTTCTAATTCTTCATGACCGCAATCATCACAATATGCTAACGAAAGATTTACCCCTTCATAAAATCCCATCTTCATCGCTCTGCGAATCAATGATTTAATTGCTTCTTTATTATAATTAATAGGATATTTCACATATTGAATCTTACCGCCATTCGATAATTCCCAGAAACGATATTCCAAATCCTGTTTTTGAATTGGAGTAATATCTTCCGTTACATGACAGTGAAAACCATTGCTTACATATTCTCGATCGGATACATTTTCCACAATTCCATATTTCTTACGGAACTGCTGCACTTGAAGTCCGCATAAATTCTCCGCTGGAGTCGCATAGATTGCATATAGACGTCCATCTTGTTCTTTAAATTCCTCAATCTTTTTATTAATATGTTCCAATACTTCAATGGCAAATGCTCCATCTTCTACAAGGGACTTTCCATTATACAATTCTTGTAATTCATTAAACGCAGTAATGCCAAAAGAAGCAGTGGCTGTCTTTAATAACGGTTTAATTTTATCATTCATCTTTAAATGTCCGCCATAGAAACCACCCTCGCAATAAGCAATCGGATTGGTAGAAGCTTTCATCTCTCCTAAATAGCTATATGTACGCAAATGGAGTTTCCGAATTAATTCCAAATAATAATCCAATACTTCATAAAAATCTCGATTTTCCTGACGTGATTTTGCAAGAATCATTGGTAAATGAAGACTTACTACTCCGATATTAAAACGACCTACGAACACTGGGCGGTCGTTTTCATCTTTCGGATACATTCCTCCTTCACGATACCAAGGAGATAAAAATGCACGACATCCCATTGGACTAATAATCTCACCATATTTTTTATACATTGATGCAATATAACCCTTGCCTGTTAAACTTAACCAATCAGGATACATCGTTTTGGAGGAACATTCAATTCCTACTTCAAATACATCTTCCAATTCTTTTCCAGGTCCATGCAAATTTTCATCATATAAGAACACAATTTTTGGGAACAATACTGGTTTTTTATGACCTTCTTTTCCCTGTCCCTTCATACGAACTTCCAGCAATTTCTTAGTAGCCAATTTTGCAAATCTTCCCGTTCCAGTTCCTGCGGTTACTGTAATAAATGGATAATCTCCACGGCTAGATGCTACGGTATTAAATTTATATTCCCATCCTTGGAATCCCTGCTGAAAATCATACTCAATATCTTTCCATGCCTCTTCTTCTGCACGCTGTTTTGGAACACCCATAGCCATATACTTTTCAATATAATGGGCATAGGATTTCTCTGCATATGGTTCCAAGATTAACTCTGCACTTGGCACGGTAAATCCACCATACTGCTGACTTGCCGCACTTAATACGATATCACCAATTACGTCAAATGCAACATCCAACGACTTTGGCTCATTATACCAAATATTTCCCATTTCAAATCCGCCGCTCAATACTTCTGCCACATTAAACAGACAGCAATTCATTGTATCACGGCGTGCAGACATATCATGGATATAAATATATCCTTCCCTTGCAGCCTGTAATTCTTCCACCGTCAAGAAAAACTTCTGGTATAGTGACTTATTCAGTTCATTAAAAATCAAACTTCTCTTTGTAGAAACAAGTGCACTGTCAGAATTTGAGTTTTCTTTATCTCCAATATACATAATGGACTGACTTTTTTTATAAACTTCATCCAGCATTCGCACAAAATCTTGTTTGTAATTCCGATAATCACGATAACTTTTTGCAACCGCTGGGTTTACTTTCTCTAAAGCACCTTCTACCACATTATGCATTTCTGCAATTGGAATTTCTTTAATTCCCAACTGTTCAATCTTTTCCTCCACAAAACGGCAGATAAATTGTTCTTCCTTTTCTGTAAATTTTACCAAAGCTCGATATGCAGATTTATTAACTGCAACAATAATTTTTTGCACATCAAACGTTTCCTTTGTCCCATCTTTTTTTACAACTTTGAAATTTTCTGACTGAAACATAGGCAGTTTCCTACTACTCAAACAATATCGCTATTCAGGTTTCTCGGATTCCATTCTATATGCTTCTATAATATTTCTTTACAAATGAGTAGTTTTTCCTTTCTTTTTATTTTTTCTATTTTCGTATTCATTTATTTTATTCATTGACAGAAAAAAACTGTCACACATTCAGCCGTGACAGCTTTTATTTCTCATAAGCAATGCTTACGTTAAATTATGATAGCATGGTTATACCACTATGTCAATATGCTTTTCCACATTATATAGATGTGAAGTTCTCGCAAACCACTATATTATGTATGTTACAGCTACTTTTAAAAAATTTATTCTCCGATAAAAATTTGAGCAATTGGAGATTCTTTCGGAAGAATTAACGTCTTATCCCCATCTTTTAACGACGCTTTTGCTGCATCTAACGAACGTATAAATTCATAAAAACTACGCCTATCTGCGTCACTATAAGCATTCGCTAAAATTTTCATATATTCTGCTTCTGCCTGAGCTACAACTGCTGCTGCTTCTGCCTCCGCATTGGATAACATAATTGATACCTCTTTATCTGTACTGTTTTTTTGAACCGTTGCCTCAGAATCCCCTTCTGCGGTATATTGAGCAGCAATCTTATTTCTTTCCGAAATCATCCTTTCATAAACTGCCGTCTTATTATCGGATGGTAAATCCAATCGTTTTGTTTCTACTGACAACAATGAAATTCCATACTGATCCATCGTTGTTCCAATATTATTCATAATCGTATCTGCTAGCTCTCCATCTCTTCCACTAATTACTTCCGTTTGGCTCAAGCTGCTAATTACATTTTTGATTGAATTGTATACAACTGTATTAATACGACTTTCTGCATTACCAATCGAAGAATTTAATGTCTGTGCAAATTTTAATGGATCTACAATTTTCCAAAGTACATAACTATCAGCAATCATTGTTTTTTTATCTTTCGTAATTACATCAGAAGCAGGAAGATCATATAACAAAATTTGCTTTGGCAATGTATCAATTTCTTCCACAAAAGGCATTTTAAATCCAATTCCTGCCTCAGAGACAACTCGATCTACTTTCCCAAACTGGCGAATTAATTTGTATTCATCTTCTTTCGTTATAAAAGTAGAAGAAACAACCGTCATCACGACTGCGATTACAGCGATAACCGCAATTATTTTTCCAACCCGTTTCATTTTTACCTCCTAACATCACATTTCCTGCGTCCCAGACTCGCTCCTGCTTTCAGCCCTCTGTATTTTCTTCTTGTGTTTTATCTTCCTGCGTTTGATTTTGTTCTACATTATCTTTTAAATTGTACGAAGAATCCAATGGCAATATTGTCATCATATTTCCATCACTTCCATCAATAACTACTTTTAAATCTGGTAACAACTCTTCCATTGTCTCATAAAACAATCGTTTCTTCGTTACCTCAGGATTTTTTATGTATTCTTCATACATCGCATTAAATTTTGCTACTTCTGCATTTGCTTCATTAATTCGAGACTGCTTTGTCGATTCTGCCTGTTGTTTAATTTTATCCACCTGAGCTTCTGCCTCTGGTATTTTTTCATTTCGGTATTTCTCCGCATTATTTAAGGCTGTTTCTTTTCCCTGTTTTGCTGTTTCTACCGCCTTAAATGCTTCCATTACTTCCTGTGTTGGAGGTTCGGAATCTTGAATCGTAATGTTAATGAGAGACAGACCGATGTCGTGCAGTTCCAACTGCTTGAGAATTGCATCTTTAATCACGGTTTGAATTTCATTTTTTCCAGTTGTCAAAACACTATCCACATCATAACTTCCGATTACATTCCGAATACAACTCTGTGCAATATTTTTCAAAATAATCACAGGATCTTGCGATGCATAAACTGCCTTTACAGGATCTGATATTTTATACTCTACAAAAAAATCTACATTAACAAAGTTATAATCCGATGTAATCATTAAGGATTCTTCTTCCACCGTTACACCATTTGTATCGATTAGTTCCCCGTTTTCATCATATTGAGGTTCTTGATAAGACTCCTCCTCATTCCCACGATATCCAATTGGAAATCCCTGAATCGTAGTATCCACTAACTGCACTTCTTGGATGAATGGAATCTTAAAATGCAGTCCTGGTTGTGTAACCGCTCTTGGAATTCCAAATGTCGTAATCACTGCCTGTTCCTGTTCCCTAACGGTATACATACCACCTTTTATTAAAACTGCAATGACAATTGCTCCAATAATTCCTAGACCGATCCATTTTCCTCTTTTCCCAAATTTCTTTATATTCTTTTTTAGTTCTTCTTGATTTATGTTCCAATTATTGTCCAACGTTTTCCCTCCTTAAAACCAAATCTTATTTATAAATTTCATTATTGATTTTAATAACGTTCTTTTAAAAAACTTGAGACATTTGTATGATTATAATGCTCCATTTTCTTTGAATATTCTTCCAATCGTTTTACATAGTTCTCATAATCTTTTGAACTTAAACTTTGAGAATGCTTCCTATCTTCCATCAATTCCATTACTTTTTTATAAGCAGAAATTGCCAAATCTTTATAATTGTTTTCTAGATTCATCTGTAACTCCCAGAATGCCTTCTCCAATTCCTCATCTTTTTTCTTTTTAAATAACCACATAGAAACTCCCTCCTATTTCCATAGACTTTTTACTCCTGAACATAGCGAAGCAACATTTGGCAACAATAAGAAAAAACCACTGTATGCAGATTGATTGTCTCATTCGGGCACGTCTTGCTCTATTGAGATTATAAATCCACATATAGTGGTTCGTTTGATTTTAATTTTATGCAGCTACTCTTTTATTTTCTTCAAACTTTACGTATCCGACTTTATTCATATAATGGATATTTATCTGTCAATGTTTTTACAATCTTCATTGCTTTTTCCTTATTTGCATCCACATCATTAACAACAAGCGCAATTGCTTCTGCAATCTGATCCATATCTTCTTCCACCATACCACGTGTGGTAACCGCTGCGGTTCCAAGGCGAATACCGCTTGTTACAAACGGAGAGGCTGGATCATTTGGAATCGTATTTTTGTTACAAGTAATATTAGCTTCGTCCAAAATATGTTCTGCCTGTTTTCCTGTAATTCCTTTATTTAATAAATTAACTAACATTAAATGATTATCCGTGCCGCCCGATACTAGATCAAATCCTCTGCTCGTTAATCCCTTTGCTAAGGCTTGTGCATTATTAATAATTTGCTGTGCATACAGTTTAAACGATGGGTCCAATGCTTCTTTAAAACAAACTGCCTTTGCTGCAATCACATGCATCAAAGGACCTCCCTGAATACCTGGGAAAACTGCTTTATTAAAATTATATTTCTTATTTACTGCCTCACTGCAAAGAATCATACCGCCTCTTGGTCCACGCAATGTCTTATGTGTCGTAGTTGTCGTAACATCTGCATATGGAATTGGACTCATATGCATTCCTGCTGCAACTAAACCAGCGATATGAGCCATATCTACCATCAATACTGCTCCAACTTCATCTGCAATTTCACGGAATTTCTTAAAGTCGATCGCTCTTGCATAGGCACTCGCACCTGCTATAATCAATTTTGGTTTACATTCCAATGCAATTTTCCGTACTTCATCATAATCAATAAATCCATCCGCATTTACTCCATATGGAACTGCATGGAAGTATTTTCCAGACATATTTACAGGGCTTCCATGCGTTAAATGACCACCTTGATCCAAATTCATTCCCATAAATGTATCACCAGGCTGCATAACAGCAAAAAATACTGCCATATTCGCCTGTGCACCAGAATGTGGCTGAACATTGGCATATTCACATCCAAATAATTGCTTTGCACGTTCTCTTGCCAGATTTTCTACAACATCCACATATTCACATCCGCCATAATAACGTTTTCCTGGATAACCTTCTGCATATTTGTTCGTCAAAGGACTTCCCATTGCAGCCATAACTGCTTTGCTAACCAAATTTTCAGACGCAATTAATTCAATATGATCTCTCTGTCTTCCCAGTTCTTGGTCCATTGCCTTAGCAACTTCTGGATCAAACTGCAACACTTCATCAAATGTGTACATAATGTACCTCCTTTTCATTTACCATTGGATGTTATTACTATTTCCAAGTTTAGGATTTAGTATATCACAGTCCAGTACTAAAGTCCAGTAGTGAAACAAGAAACTATTTTTGATGTTTCTTTTTATGCGTATTGCGAATCGTCTTTTTCTTTTTATTCGTAAAACGCTTCTCACTCTTTTCTGCTGCAAGCTTTCTTGGACGAATTAAGCAATGTTTATCAAATCCAATTAAATCCTCTCGATGAGCCTTTTTTAATGTTTCCTCAACCAAGTCATATAATTGTGGATTTCTATATTGAATCAATGCTCGCTGCATTGCTTTTTCATGTGGATTAACGGGAACATAAACGGACTCCATTGTTCTAGGATCTACTCCTGTATAATACATACAGGTAGAAATTGTAGATGGAGTTGGATAAAAATCTTGAACTTGTTCTGGCATATATCCCAAATCTCTCAAATATTCTGCAAGCTCCACCGCTTCTTTCAAAGAAGAACCTGGATGGGACGACATCAAATACGGAACTAAATATTGTTTCATTCCCTCTTGTTCATTGATTTGTTTATATTTCTGTGTAAATTTTTGATAAACCGAATTTTCTGGTTTTCCCATCCGTTTTAGAACAGCATCCGAAACATGTTCTGGAGCTACTTTTAACTGACCACTTACATGATAACGACAAAGTTCTCTTAAAAAGGAAGAATCTTTATCTGCCATAACATAATCAAACCGAATTCCGGAACGGATAAATACTTTTTTTACTTTTGGAAGCTTTCGCAGTTTCCGAAGCAGATGCAAATAGTCACTATGATCCACGACCAAATTTTTACATGGTTTCGGAAATAAACACTGTTTTCCAACACAGGCTCCGTGGGTCAATTGTTTTTCACAAGCTGGTCTTCTAAAGTTTGCCGTTGGACCTCCTACATCATGAATATACCCTTTAAATTCTGGGTCCCCTGTCATCTTCTTCGCTTCTTCTATAATGGACTCATGACTTCTCACTTGAATAATTCGTCCCTGATGAAACGTCAAAGCACAAAAATTACACCCACCAAAACAACCTCGATTGCTAATTAAACTGAACTTCACTTCTGAAATGGCTGGAATTCCCCCACTCTGCCTATAGGAAGGATGATAGGTTCTCTGGTATGGAAGCGCATAGACATCATCCATTTCCTGCATGGAAAGCGGTTTTGCGGGAGGATTTTGCACCACATATAAATGTTCTCCATATGGTTCCACCAAACGTTTTCCTGAAAATGCATCGGTATTGCAATACTGTGTATAAAAACTTCTGGCATAATTCATTTTATCAGCAAGCAGCTGCTCATAGGACGGCAACATTACTGCATCATAAACCGATTCCAGCGTCTTTGTTTTAAATACCGTTCCATCAATAAAAGTAATATCCTTAACATCAATTCCAGCCTGCAATGCATCCGCAATTTCTACAATGGAACGTTCTCCCATTCCATAAGAAATCAAATCTGCCTGAGAATCCAATAGAATGGATCGTTTTAATTTATTCGACCAATAATCATAATGAGCCATTCGTCGAAGACTCGCTTCAATTCCGCCAATAATAATGGGACAGTTTTTATAAACACGCCGAATATAATTACAATAAACAATTGTAGCATAATCTGGGCGTTTTCCAATCACGCCTCCTGGTGTATACGCATCGGTCTGACGACGCTTCTTGGAAACGGAATAATGGTTTACCATGGAGTCCATATTGCCTCCTGAAACAAAAAAACCTAGACGTGGACGTCCAAATTCTTGAATCTCCTCTTCATTTTTCCAATCTGGCTGCGGCAAAATGGCGACTCGATATCCATGTGCTTCCAATACACGACTAATAATTGCATGCCCAAACGATGGATGGTCTACATAGGCGTCTCCTATCACATAAACAAAATCGACTGAATCCCAGCCTCTTTGCCTCATTTCTTCTCGATTAATTGGCAAAAATCCATTATTACTCATATATTTCCCTTCTTATATGCACTTTTTCATTGCTGCTTGAACGACATGCTGCGCTAACACAGAAGTCGTTACCGTTCCAACTCCTCCTGGAACTGGTGTAGCAATGGACGCCACTTCTTTGATAGAATCCAAATCCACATCTCCACAGAGTTTATTATTTTCATCCATATTAATGCCTACATCAATGACAATTGCATCTTTTCCAATATATGTCTGATCGATCATTTTTGCCCTGCCTGCTGCTGCAATTACAATTTCTGCTTCCCGACATATGGTTGGCATATCGACCGTTTTTGTATGGCATACCGTTACCGTAGCATTTTTCTTCATCAACAACATCGCAAGAGGTTTTCCTACGACTAAACTTCTGCCAATAATTGCAACTCTCTTTCCACTTAACTCAATTCCTGCAAAATCCAGCATTTCCACTACTGCTTGAGCTGTACATGGTGCAAATCCAGAATCATCTCCTGCAAACACCTTTGCCATGTTAATTGGACTAATCCCATCTACATCTTTTGCAGGATCAATCATTTGCTCAATTCGTTTTTCATCCAAATGCGCTGGCAACGGACGAAGTACCAAAATTCCATCCACGCTTGGATCAGTATTTATTGCTTCAAATTCTTTGAAGAACAACTCATTATTAACATCCGCTGGGAAAACATACGATTCACATGCAATTCCAATTCCCTGCATCCGTTTTTTTGCGCCTCTTTCATAAGACAAATCATCTGGCCGTTCTCCGACACGAATGATCGTAAGTTTCGGAGTACGTGGTTGTTTCTCTAATTCTTTTTGCATCCGTTGTTTCATTGCAGCAATTACATCTGCACCTTTTAATAATTCCATTTTTCCATCCTTTCTTTTATGGGCGAATTGATTTCATAACTAATTCAAAAACTGCATCGGCTCTCTTTACTCCATCTTCCATCAATTCCTCACACCGTTGATTCAACTGTGCCGCTTTTTCCCTATCTTTCATCAGCTTCGTATTAATAAATACATTCATAGATGCCCCCAACAATGCTGCTCGGCAAAATTGCACACCGACTCCTGCATCGCTAACTGCAATGCGACTTCCCTTCTCTGCCATCACTTCCAGCACCGCAATCGCCTCCAACACTGTCTCCATTATTTTAAGCGGTACAAGGCTTGCCTTTAATAACGCTTCTTCCATTACTTTATTTCGGTATTCCAGCTGTTCTTCTGTTTCTTTTGGAAGTCCATACGCTTTCGACAGTGGCTCAAATGCCTCTGCATCTTTATCAATGAATAAAAGTAATTCCCGTTGTAAAACTTCTGCCTGCTGCATTTGCCTGCGTATTTCTTCTTCTACATCCTTGTATTTTTTCTTTCCAACCGTTAAATTTCCAACCATACTTCCAAGAGCAATTCCAAGAGCAGCTGTAAGAGCCGATGCCCCTCCTCCTCCTGGGATTGCAGATTTAGAAGCAAGTACCTCTGTAAATTCTTCGATTCTCATTATTTTTGCATCCATAACAAAACTCCCTTTCTTTTTTAATGTTTATCTTATTATTTCCTGAAAAAGTTCATTGATTGTCTGAAACTGCCATGTTGGACAATACTTTGTATTTTTACAATCTTCTAACGTAGCTTCTCCTGTAAATACAACCGCAGTGTCTACGCCAGCATGAATTCCAACTGCAATATCCGTATATAAGCGATCCCCAACTACAAGAGTATCATCTTTTGAAAAACCTGTCTGTTTCATCGATGCCTCCACAATAATTGGATTTGGCTTTCCTAAAAACTTTGGTTTTCTTTTTACTGCGCAGGCCAGCATTTCACAAATCGCTCCACAGTCTGGTACACTTCCAAATGCAGTCGGACAACATAAATCTGGATTTGTAGCCAAATAGATTATCTCTGGATTCGCCAATAATTGACAGGCTTCCTCTATTTTTTTATAATTTAGCTCATTATCAAATCCAACTAAAACAAGTTGAATGCCCTTCTCTATTTTTTCTACCACATCAAATCCCCAGGAACGCAGTTCTTGAACAAATGATTTCGTTCCAACAACATAAATCTTATCCTTCTTATGATGTTCACTTAAATATAAACAAGCAGCATAGGAGGCAGTAATGAAATCCGATTCCTTTGTTAGTATACTCCATTTTGCAAATTTCTCCACATATGCACTTCTGCTCTTTGTAGAATTATTTGTAATATAAATGGCCTTTCCTCCAACATTCTCAATATAATTCAATAACTCCCTTGTTCCCTTCAATAATTCTTGATCAATCGCAATCGTTCCATCAATGTCGAATAAAAACAACCGCTTTCTTTTTAACGCTTCTTTTCTCTTCTCTCGTTCTCCAGTCATTTCTCACTCCATACTTTAATATTTTAATTTAGAACCGTATTTCCTATGAGATAAAAAAATAAGGGGGTATTTCATATCAATGTAACAATATCCCCTTATTTACTACTTTTTATCGATCTTTCATGTTAATATATTCTCTTGCTTCTAAAATATTTCGATAAGCTGGACGAATAATCTTTCCTTCATTAATTAATTCTTCAATACGATGTGCACTCCAACCAGAGATTCTGGCAATCGCAAAAATTGGAGTAAATAATTCCATTGGAAGTCCTAACATCCGATATACGAATCCACTGTAGAAGTCTACATTGGCACTGACTCCTTTATAGATTTTTCTCTCTTCTTTAATTAAATCAGAAGAAAGTCGTTCTACTCGATTAAACAATTCATATTCTTTTTCACATCCCTTTTCTACCGATAAACGCTGTACGAAACGTTTAAAAATCTGTGCTCTTGGATCAGAAATAGAATAAACTGCATGTCCCATACCATAAATAAGACCAGCCTTATCAAATGCTTCTTTATGAAGTAATGCACGTAAATATTGTTTTAATGCATCTTCATCTTCCCAATCAGAAACATGTTGTTTTAGATCATCAAACATTTGTGTAACTTTAATATTTGCACCACCATGTTTTGGTCCTTTGAGAGAACCAAGAGAAGCTACAATTGCTGAATACGTATCGGTTCCAGAAGAAGAAACTACATGTGTCGTAAATGTAGAATTATTACCGCCTCCGTGCTCTGCATGAAGCACTAATGCAATATCTAGAATTTTAGCCTCTAACTCTGTATAACTGCTGTCTGGACGCAATAAATGAAGAATATTTTCCGCCGTAGAAAGCTTTGGATCAGGTGTATGAATAATTAAGCTCATTCCTTTATGATAATGTTGATAAGCTTGGTAGCTGTAAACAGCTAATAATGGAAATTGAGCTACAAGCTGTAAGCATTGACGTACTACATTCGCAATACTTACATCATCTGGGCGTTCATCATAAGAATATAACATTAGAACCCCTCTTGCCAGAGCATTCATAATATCTTTACTTGGAGATTTCATAATAACGTCTCTTACAAAGGACGGTGGTAACGTTCGATACTGACCAATTGTTTCAATAAACTCATCTAATTCTTTTTGATTCGGTAACTTTCCAAACATAAGAAGATATGTAATCTCCTCAAAACCAAAATTTTTATCAGGAGAGAAACCTCGAACAATATCTTCTACATTATAGCCACGATAATACAACTCTCCCTTACACGGAATCATTTTTCCATCTACCATATTATAAGCTTTTACATCTGCAATTTCTGTCAATCCTGCTAAAACACCTTTACCGCTAATATCACGTAGACCTCTTTTTACATCATATTTTGCATATAGACTTGGATCAATTTGCCCATTTTCAATACATAGATTTGTCAATTTTTGAACTTCTGGCGTAATCGATGAATAAAAATTTGAACTCATAAGATTTTCTCCTTTCTTTTTGACAGTCAGACTTTCCTGACTAAGATGTGAAAAATAAATATTCTACTATTAATAACTAATTTTTACATTTACTCTCCAATTTTATTATACCACATTTTCTAACTTAAAATATAATCAAGTTGTGACTTTTTAGTAAACATTTTCTTAAATTAATTTTAACATAAACATTTATTCCATAAAAATTCATTCTCTTCTTACTAGTCAATATCATCCTCTTCTTTTTTTCCATATAAGATTTCATCTTCTTCTGGCGTGCCCATACTTAAAATACTTGCATTGCTTAATCTGCGCTGCTCATCCATCTTTTTTAATCCATATTGATAAAGCCGTTCCATTCCGTCAATTCCAGCAGGAGCAAAATTAATAACAATTAACAACAAAATAATTGCATTAAAATTAATTGGTCCCAGTTCCAAAAGTTTCTGGAAAATAATTAAGCAAATCATATATAACACTTGCATACTATAAATCACAATTCGTCTATATTTCGTTAATGGGAAATAGACCTTCTTTAAAGTAATCATATAAAGCCATCCTGTTGCAAGCACACAGACAGTCGTCAGCATTTGATTGGTACAATCCAAAAAGTTTCCAGCCATACTAAATAAAATAATTGAAATCGAAATAACTGCTGCGGTTGGAAATGACATTTTAAAAACCGTTTGCAAAAAGTCTTTCTCTACCCGCTCAAAACTTGGCTCCTGCTGCAATAAAAATCCTGGCAGACCAACTGCACAAACACTAATTACAGAAAGCTGTATTGGTTGGAATGGATATATCTGCCCAAATAAAATTGTCATAATCGCTAAAATTGCAGAAAACATCGTCTTAATTAGAAACATAGATGCTGCATTTCGAATATTATTAATAACACGCCGTCCCTCATTTACAATATGAGGCATGGACGCAAAATTGGAATCCAATAACACCAAATTAGCTGTATTTTTCGCAGCTTCACTTCCAGATGCCATAGCAATACTGCAATCCGCTTCTTTTAATGCCAATACATCATTCACACCGTCTCCCGTCATAGCCACGGTATGTCCATCTGCCTTTAATAATGTTACCATCGTCTTTTTTTGACCTGGACTAACACGTCCAAATACCGAACACTTCTGCAAAGCATCTGCCAGCTCTTGATCTGTTTTTAACGTTGATGCATCAATATAAGCTTCTGTTTTTTCTAAACCAGCTTTTTTAGCTACTGCTGCAACGGTCGCTGGATCATCTCCAGAAATAATTTTTAAATCCACGCCCTGCTCTTTAAAATAATTTAATGTACGTGGTGCTTCTGGTCGAATTACATCCGTCATCATAATTAATGCGCATGGCTCCAACCCCTCTGGACATATTTCTGATTGGGTTTCCTTTGGACTATGCGCCAGTACAAGCATACGATACCCTTTGGAGGCATGATTTGCAACAATTTCTTTTAACTCTTCCTGCCCCTCTGGAAATAAAAATTGAACTGCTCCAATCAAATAGGTTCCATACTCTTTAAAAGAGACGCCACTATATTTTCGCTCTGAAGAAAAAGGAATAATAAATCCAGGCGTCATTGTATTTTTTTCTGGAAATTCTTTTTTCAATGCCTGAAACGTTGCATTATCATCCGTCAAAGAAGCGACTAAGTTTCCCATAACTTCATCTACATCAGTAATACTATCTATATTTTCTACCTGTTCGACACAAATACTTCCTTCCGTAATTGTTCCAGTCTTATCTAAACAAAGCACATCCACTCTTGCCAACGTCTCAATACAATACAATTCCTGTACAAGCGTTTTTCTTTGAGCAAGCCGAATGACACCAATTGTTAAAGCTACGCTTGTTAAAAGTACTAATCCCTCTGGAATCATTCCCAATACCGCAGCTACTGTATTTAATGTTGCAGTTTGATAGCTCAAATCTCCAATAAAAAACTGTTTACAAAATAATCCAACCCCCACAGGCACAATGATCATACTGATCAGTTTTAATATTTTATTGATACAATTGCGAAGTTCCGAATTATGTTTTTTAAACTGCTTGGCTTCTTTTGTAATTTGCTCCATATAATTATCTTTTCCAACATGAATCACTTGGCAAAGCGCACGTCCTGCTGTGACAAAACTTCCCGAATATACTTCTGAATTGATCTTTTTTGGAATGGAATCCGATTCCCCAGTCAACAACGATTCATTTGCCTCAATACTTCCCTCTATAATAATTCCATCTGCGGGAATTTGATCTCCATTTTTTAAAAGGATTAAATCATCCAATACAATCTCTTCAACTGCAACTTCTTTCTTTTTTCCATCCCGTATGACGGTAGCTTTACTTGCCGTCAGTATTGCCAACTGATCCAAGATCTTTTTGGAACGCAATTCCTGTACAATACCGATCACAGTATTGATTGCAACGATTACGATAAAAAACATATTTTTAAAAGATCCAGTTGTAATGACAAGTGCAAATAAGATCACATTAAGTAAATTGAAAAAGGTCAATACATTCGATTTCACAATTTGCTTAACGGAGCGTGTCGTCTGATCATCTGTTTTATTTATCTTCCCTTCCGCAATTCTTTGTTGAACTTCTTCTTCTCTCAGTCCAATAAACAACTTTTTCTTTTCCTGTGGCATTACTTTCCTCCATTATCAGTCTCCAACACCAAAGTCTGTATTTTCATACAACACTTCAATCATTGGATCTTTCTCTAGGTATGCATAAGTTCTCATAAACCACTGGACTAGCTCATCATCTCGTCGAATATTTGTTGTATTATTTGTATAAACGTTAACAGTACCCCGTTTAAAATACTGCTTCATATATTGTATATCTTGAGCAATCATCTCTTTTGTCTGTCCTTTTATTCCCACCATAATACAAGGTGAATCAAAATACTCGGCCACTTCCTGTGGCGTATGAAAATCTGCATGTTTATTTAAAATCTTTTCTCTAAAATTATAATCAAAACTTTCCACTCCGATTTTAAATAGAATTGGAATCCCCATATAATCTTTCATTTCTTGCAGCTTTTTCCGATACATCCAATGACTTTCAAAATATAAAAGTCGAATCTGCTTCTCACGAATGATTGTACGTATTTGTTCTAATGTCTGTGTTGGTAACTCAAAACAACTTCCAGAATTAATTACTTCCAGTACTCCAAATTCTCCTGTCACACGAGACAAAATCTCCGAGTTTAAAGCAATCATAGCTCTTTCATCTTTTGAATTATCATCAGTATAATCACAAAAACTGCATTTTCCCCATGCACATGGAAATGCTTTTAACAAAACAATTTCTCTACAATTTTTATTTGTAATTCTATTATACCGTTCCATTTGTTATTTCCCCTTTAATTTTTCTTTTCATCTCAGAAGACAGAACAGAATACACCTCATATACAAGGAAAAGCGCAATACAGCGATCCAAATATTCTGTTACAACTTGAGTAAGCATTGCACTTACAACTAAATTAACTCCAAGATGATTCAGAATCAATACAAGAATCGAAGATCCTGAAGAAGTCACCCCTCCAAATACAAATGCATTGATACATGCACTTACTAATGTTCCTGGAATTGTAATTAATAGACCAGTAAATGGTATGGACCATTTTTTCTCTGCAACTTTAGGAAATAATTTTCCTGCAATCCCTCCAACAATCATCCCTGCTGGAAGAAAATAAATTGCATAAATATCCGTCATTCCAGAAATCAATCCACCAAGCAATGCAGTTACAATGCCGCCCCATGGACCAATGACGGACGCTACTAAAATAGTTCCAATGCTATCCATATAGATAGGAAGCCGAAATGTCAAACCAATGAATCCGCCTACAATATTAATTACTACTCCTAATGCGATAAAACAGATCTGTACTGCTGAAATCTTTTTTTCTTTCATAAAACATTCTCCTTTTTCTATATTATACACGCTTTTGTCCTAACAACTATTCTTTGTGAAATAGAATATCTAAGTCAGATTCTTTTGCTTGAAATACTCTTTTCAGAAAAAGTTTCATAAAATCTATTTGATTTACCTTTGTAAGTACATAACTGTTTTTCTCTTTTTTCCAAAAATCCATCGAGTCCACTACTGTCTGGCCAATACAAACTCCATCCGTTACTACCATCGTATAGGCAGAAATTCCACTGCATAATTCTCTGTCTATAAAATATGCAATTGCCAGAGGATCATTGATTACACATCCTATGATTCGTTCATAATTCCAGTGAAATTCATTATAAAAATGCGTAATTTGCTTCACAAATGTTCCATTGGAAGGATGGATTCGCTGACAAAACTCAGCAATCGTAGGAGTAAATACAATTTTTCTTGTAACATCCAATCCAACCATATGTATCATTGTGCCAAGATTTTGATATACATAGTTTGCTGCATCTGGATCACACCAATAATTATATTCTGCGACTGGAGAACAATTTCCATAACTTCTGAAATTACCTCCCATCGAGATAAATTCATCCAGTCTCTGAAATGCCTCTGGGCATTTTTGCAAAGCAAGTGCAAGATTTGTCATTGGACCAATCGCAATAATAGAAACTCCTGTCTCTTTTTGCAGCGTCTCAATAATAAAGTCCACGGCTCCACCCTTCCAACTCACACCGTCTGCTTTTGGATAATTGGTCTCTCCAAGCCCATCCTCTCCATGCGTATCCCTTGCATCCACATAGTCTTTTTTTAACGGAATTTCTGCCCCGCAATAAACAGGAATATCCAGACGATTCATCTGCTTTAACACCTTCAATGCATTATCTGCTCCCACTTGGGCAGGTACATTTCCGCTTACAGTAGTAATTCCTAAAATATTTAATTCTGGTGATGACAATGCAAGCATTAATGCCAATGCATCATCAATACCAGGATCACAATCAATTATAATTTTTCGCATTTATTCTCCATTCCTGACCAACTGTCATTCATCTTAGTTTTTTATTCTGGGAAGTTTACGAACCAGTCCAAAGAAGTTCTTCTTTGATTAGAATAGGTAACTGTTCTACCTATTCACATAAATGCCGCTGCATTCTCATTCCTGCATATGATTTAAAAGTTCTCTTATACTTAATATAGAAGGGACAGGATCTGAGATCGTACCAAATCCATACGCAGCATAAAGGAATTCAATTCCAGCCTGCTTTGCTGCCTCATAATCCATTTGCGTATCTCCAACATAAATGGATTTCTTCAAACCATACTGCTCCATCAAACGCTTAATATTTTCACCTTTTCGCTTTCCCGTTTGACCAGAGCATAGAAATCCCTTGAAGTATTTGTCTAACTTATGATGTTCTAAAAAACATTCAATATAACCACATTGACAATTACTTACAATAAAAAGCGGATACTGGAGAGATAATGTCTCCAATACTTCTTCCACTCCATCGTACAATGTTCCTCCAGTTTTTCTTAAATAGTCACATTCTTCTTCACATATTGTATTGGTAACCGTTATTGCACGTTCGATTTCTAAATCTGGAAACAACGTTCGAGCGATATCCTCTGTTACCATTCCCATAATTCCCATAATGTCTTTCTGCGTTATTTCTTTATGGATATCTGGAAATTTTTCTCGTAACGTTTGACTCCATGATTTTGCAATCTGCCTGCTGGAATCCCAAAGAGTACCATCCAGATCAAAAATAATACTGTCTCTCTTCATAATCATCTCCATTTTCGCCTTTTCATGCTTTATCTGTTTCCACTGCATCCAATGCTTGCTGAATGTCTGCAATAATATCTTCTACATTCTCGATTCCTACGCTGAGACGAATCAAGTCTGGCTGTACTCCTGCCTCAATTAACTGCTCATCTGTAAGCTGTCGATGGGTATGGCTTGCCGGATGTAATACACAGGTTCGAGCGTCTGCCACATGTGTCACAATACAAGCCAGTTTTAAGTGATCCATAAAGTCAATGGAGAAATCTCTTCCTCCCTTTAATCCAAACGCAATAACACCACAAGTACCATTTGGCATATACTTCTGTGCTAAATCATAATACTTACTGCTCTTAAGTCCTGGATAATTCACCCATGCTACATGTTCATTAGCTTCTAAATATTCTGCAACCTTTTGTGCATTTTCACAATGACGAGGCATACGTAAATGCAGCGTTTCCAGACCAATATTTAATAGAAACGCATTCTGAGGAGATGGAATGGAACCTAAGTCACGCATTAACTGAGCCGTTGCTTTTGTAATATAAGCTTTTTTTCCAAAACGCTGTGCATAAACAATTCCATGATACGATTCGTCCGGTGTCGTTAAACCAGGGAATTTCTCTGCATGTGCCATCCAGTCAAAATTACCGCTATCTACAATCGCACCTCCAACTGCCATCGCATGTCCATCCATATATTTTGTTGTAGAATGAGTCACAATATCTGCTCCAAATTCAAATGGACGACAGTTAATCGGTGTTGCAAACGTATTATCCACAATAAGCGGCACTCCATGTTCATGTGCCAAATTAGCAAATTTCTCAATATCCAAAACAACGAGAGATGGATTGGATATTGTTTCTGCAAACAATGCTTTTGTATTTGGACGAAATGCTTTTTCTAATTCTTCTACTGGAGCATCTGGATCTACTAGTGTAACATCAATTCCAAGCTTTTTCATTGTTACAGTAAATAAATTGGATGTACCTCCATAAATCGTAGCAGCACTCACAATATGATCTCCTGCTCCACAGATGTTAAATACTGCATAGAAATTCGCTGCCTGTCCAGAAGAAGTTAACATTGCTGCCACTCCGCCTTCTAACTCACAGATTTTTTGTGCCACCGCATCATTCGTTGGATTCTGCAATCTTGTATAAAAATATCCTTCTTCTTCTAAGTCAAATAATTTTGCCATCTGTTCGCTTGAGTCATACTTAAACGTTGTACTCTGATAAATTGGCAGAACACGAGACTCTCCTTTTTTTGGCTTCCAGCCTCCTTGAATACAAGTTGTCTCAATCTTATAATTACTCATTTGTCTCATTCTCCTCTCCATTTTTCTGGAATTCTTGGTTTTATAAACTTAACGCAAAGGAGCGCAATCATAACTCCAATCACGAAACCAGCTAATACATCTGTAGGGAAATGTACATATAAATACATTCTTGAAAATGAAATCAACGTTGCCATAATTAATGCAGCGATTCCCCATTTTCGATTCATAGCTACCAGTACAGTTGCCGATGCAAAAGATGCCAATGTATGTCCGGAGGGAAACGAATAATCGGAAAGCTTTCCAATCAAAAGCTGTTCAAATCCAGTTACATCATACGGCCTTACTCGAGCAACCAACGGTTTTAACATTAGATTCCCAATGACAAGACATCCAATCAATGAAGCTGCAAGCACAATTCCCCAACTGCGGTATCTTTTACTAAAAAGCAAAGCAAGCGCAATCACAATCCATAAAATTCCTCCGCTTCCTAAATAAGTAATACCAACCATAAATCGATCTAAAATAGGATTATGAATCGTTTGTAACCAATTCAAAAATTCAATTTCCCATGGCATGTCATACCCTCCTTCTTGCCATAATCAAGTCTTATTCTATTATAGAACCAGAGGAATTACAAGTCATTTACACAAAAATCTTGTATTTTTCCCAAAATTTCACTTTCCTATTACGGAATTTTATTATATAATACCACCAGGATAACAGGGTCAAAACATCATGTACTCTACACTTACATGAAAAATATAACTTTGACTCCCAACAATAACCAAAAAAAGATAAAGGAGTTTGTTTATGAGACATTTATTAAGCCCTTTGGACTTCTCTGTAGAAGAATTAGACCAGTTACTGGACCTTGCCAACGATATTGAACACCATCCAGAAAAATATGCCCACAAATGCGAGGGAAAGAAATTAGCCACTTTATTTTATGAGCCAAGTACCCGCACTCGTCTTAGCTTCGAAGCCGCTATGATGAACCTTGGCGGCAATGTAATTGGTTTCTCCAATGCAGCCTCCAGTTCTGCTGCAAAAGGAGAAAGTGTTTCTGATACAATTCGCATGATTTCTTGCTATGCAGATATTTGTGCAATGCGTCACCCAAAGGAAGGAGCTCCTATGGTTGCTTCCCTAAAATCTAGTATTCCTGTAATCAATGCAGGAGATGGAGGTCATCAACACCCAAGTCAGACTCTCACTGACCTTTTAACCATTCGTTCTCTAAAAGGACGTCTTCACGATATGACAATTGGCCTATGTGGCGACTTAAAATTCGGCCGTACCGTTCATTCCCTTATTAATGCATTAGTACGTTATAATAATATCAAATTTGTTTTAATTTCTCCGCCAGAACTGCGTGTTCCAAGCTATATTAGAGACAACGTTTTAAAAAATTTTGAGTTTGAAGAAGTTTCTAGCTTGGAAGATGCAATGCCAAAATTAGATATTCTTTATATGACACGTGTTCAAAGAGAACGTTTCTTTAACGAAGAAGATTATATTCGGATGAAAGATTGTTATATTTTGGACAAAGCAAAAATGTCTCTTGCAAAAGAAGATATGATCGTACTTCATCCACTTCCACGTGTAAACGAAATTTCTGTTGAAGTAGACGATGATCCAAGAGCAGCTTACTTCCGCCAAGTACAATACGGAGTCTATGTACGTATGGCGTTAATCCTCACTTTGTTAGAACTTGTATAAAAAATTTCTTATATTGATACAAAATATAGTTGGTCTAATTGCTTTCAAAACGATTAGACCAACTATATTTAATATTGAATGATTAAATTTTTCTTTTGATTCGACCAATTACAAAGCGGTTCCGACTCACAACAATAACAGGCTCTCGACTTTTTATCGGCCCGATAAAGAATTCCAGCCAAGTTTTTTTCATTTATTGGATCGGTTCGATGCATTCGAATTGCTTCTAATATAGCCTCTCGTTCTTGCTTAGAATAACCACAATCTTCCAATACCTGACCGGCCAACAAAATTCCTGCCAATTGATGTGGTTCTCCTGTCTCATACTGCATTGCTCTTCCAATATCATGAAGCAATGCTGCGGCATAGAAAACGGATTTCTCAATATTTTGTTTTTCTTCTAATATCATAATCCATCCAATTCTTGCCACATCTAATAAATGCTCTGACTGATGCCCACAATAAATTCGATTTTTTTCAAATGCTTTAATTCTCTGCTGCTCTCTTAAAAAAATAGGATGTTTTAAAATTTTATTTACCCGCTCCATTCTTCCACTCCTTTTTTCGTTTTTTTACATCTGCTTCTTTCCAGTAATTTCTGGTTCAATTGCAAATCGAAGTTTATATTGGAAAAACTCAGGGTCCAATTTTGACAAAATATTTTGGATAAAACCTGCCTTCTCTGGATCCATAACACTATTCAAGGCCTGACGTATTAATAACTTTCCTGGTTTTTCATTTGCAACAATGCGAATTTCCTCTTCTGTTTCAAAAAATATCTTGAACATTCTTGTATGCGGTGTTTCCAAAAACGAAATTTCTATTTTTAACACCGTAATTTCCTCTTCATTCTTCGCCAACATTCCAGTAACTGCAATGCAATAAGGTTCCCCATGATAGTCAATCGTCTGTATGGATGCAACTCCCATCCCTATCTCCATCCGATATTCTTCTACTCCTTCTAGTACATGCCAGAAAAATTTTCCGTTTTCTCGTGAGAAACGAATTTGCTGAATTCCTTCTGAATAATTGTTATGCACGGTTTGCCAAAATACTGGCACAATTGCACCTCTTGTTGTCTCCATTTTATAACAGATACCATTCAACTGTTTTACAAAACAGAACCATTCCATCTGTTTTTCTCTCTTCTTCTTACATTTCCATTCTCTTTCTTTTATTTCAGAAATCCTTCTTCGCTTCCATCCTCGATTTGCAGAAGAAACAATATGCGATTTTTCCCTATGCCTGCCAAGCTTTGCTTCGTATAATTTTAAACTTTGATAATCGGAAAAATTCTCTTCCATCTGCTGCTCTGGCATCCATTCTCCTCCAAAATACTCCTGAATTTTATCCACCATTGGACCATCCATAAATAATTCATCGTTTCCAGAAGTCGTCGCAATTACCATTTGTTTCTCAGGATAAACAATTACATTTTGTCCAAGCATTCCATTAAATAAATACAAATCTTCTTTTTCCGATACCCAATTATGATATCCATAGGCATATCCATTTTCTTCTCCTGTATCAATCTGTTTTTGCGTTGCCTGCGTTACCCATTCTTCTGATAAAATTCTTTTTCCATGCCATATTCCTTTTTGCAGCATCAATTGTCCTAGTTTTACCATTCCTTCTATTGTTAAATATAACCCCCATCCGCCTTTATTAATGCCTTGCGGACAGACTTCCCAATATACTTGATGAATTCCAAGCACATCCCAGAGTCTTGGACGCAAATATTCCATCATCGGCATTTTACAGATTTCTGTTACAATCGCCGACAATAAATAGGAATTCATACTATTGTAAGAAAACTGTGTTCCATGCGAAAATTTATTATTTGATTCTAAATATGCACGAATCCAATCATCATCTGCAATTGCCCCTGTTTCATTAAATAAAACTCCACTGCTCATCGTAAGCAAATGACGCACTGTCAATGACTTATGTTTTAAATAAGTAATTGAGTTTGTATACGGTTTTAACAAGTCCACAACCCGATCTTCCAGGCTTAACTTTCCTTCTTCTATCAACATTCCAATCGCCATACCTGTTACACTTTTGGAAAGCGAATAAACCGCCTGCCAAATCTGTTTCTGATATGGATAAAAGCTTCCTTCTGCAATGATACATCCATTTCTTGCAATCATGATATTATGAAGATTTACTTCCTTCTCTTTTTCTAATTCTTGTAATAAATTTTGTATATAGCGGGATGAAATTCCCTGAGATTCTGGAGTAGCCCGAATTAATTCTTCCATATCTTTCACATCTGGACAAAATGCAACTTTCTGAGGCTCATAAGTGACATAGGAAGTAATTCCGTTTTTTCCATCTAATAATTTATATAAAATTTCAATGGATCGTTTTTGTATTTTGAAATCCATAAAACCTCCTTTTATGTTGAAAAAACCCGAAGCTATATCGCTCTTCTAGCTTCGGGTAAACAATTAATATTTTTTATGGTATTTTTCTTCACAGTACATACAACGATACACTTCATTTTCTTCGTCCGTCAGTATAAAGACATGAGGAAGTTCCTGCTCAATCGAAGTGATACAGCGAGGATTTTTACAGAAAATAACATTCGTAATTTTCTTTGGAAGTGCCAATGTCTTTTTTTCTACAATCTTCTGATCCTTAATAATATTAACTGTAATATTATGATCGATATAACCTAAAACATCTAAATTAATTACATTAATATCGCATTCAATTTTAATGATATCCTTACGACCCATCTTATTACTTTTTGCATTCTTAATGATCGCTACCTGACAGTCTAATTTGTCCAAACCTAAGTATTTATAAATAGCCATGGACTTTCCTGCCTGAATGTGGTCTAATACAAAACCTTCTTTTAATCCACTGACATTCAGCATGTTTTATTCTCCTATCTCTATTGTATAAAAAGTAACTTAATCTTTTCTCCATTCTATCTCATACCAGTCAAAAAATCAATCCCTTCCTTACAATAGAGTAATTTTTTGTACAAAACATAGTAATCAATCGAATCACCTTGGATATATGCCTAGTATTTTCATTTTTCATTAAAAATATACCAATTCTTCTTCTGGAGCACTTGTTACAGCAACTCCCTTTGCATATAACACTGGTCCCTCTTCCTTATATGCCGCAGAATATTCCCACTTTACTTTAGCCGTTACGTAAATCCATTGCTTCGGTGCAATCCGCTTTGCATTACGATAATGACATAAAAATCCTATAAATCGGATATCTGCTTCACAACAAGTCATTGCATTTCTTCCTGGCACAAATATATTTTCTGGGAAGCGTTTCGATACCATTGCTTTTGCACGAAAACGAACTAATTTATTCACATAACGTTCTGGATGTTCCTGCACATCAATATACCAAAAACCATAATCTTGATCTGCAATATTAATAATTTCTGCATTTAAGTCATATGGCGGCTCTTCTTCTGGCGGCTCCATCTCTCCATCTTCCGATTCAAACACAATACCTGCACGGCGATTTACTGATTTAATTGTTCTTTGATATAAAGCCAATGGACTATCTTGTGTACAACGATTAAAAATAATCATATCCGTTTTTGTAAGAAGCTCAATCGCCTGTGCTTTAATATTATTTAAATAAAGCTGAAAATGTTCTCCATCCAGTATTGTAATAATCTGATAAATTTCCCAAAATTCTGGCATACGCATCTGAAGAATCTGATCAACTGACCACATTCCATTGTATTCTATCATAACACGCTCTGGATGATATTTTTCATTCATCCTCTTCAAAAATTCTGGTGTAAATTCCTCTGGTTCTTCTATCATTTCCAATACAGTATTATAATTTGCCAACATAGAAAGATCATACTCTTCTTCCCCTTCTTCACAGGCAATCAACAACGTCTTTTCTCCATCTGCAAAATAATCCTGCTGGATCGTAAATTGAATAAATGATGTTTTACCACTCTCCAAAAAACCAGTGATCAGATAGACTGGAATTTTATAATCTTCCATTTTTTCACTCCTTATGCCAGATGGAATAATTCCATCAACTTTTCTTCCTGTAATTGAGAACCAATGACACAAATACGTCCCGTATAATCTGGAGAGCCCGTACGAATTTCATATTCTCCTGGAACTAAGTCAAAATACATCCACTCTCCGTCCTGTGTTGGAAGCATACCTTTCGCACGTAAAATCATTCCATACTCCGTTTCCTCAGAAAGCTTATGCAATATATCTGCCAATTCTTCTTTTGAATACTTCGCTGGAGTTTCCTTTCCCCAACTTGTAAATACTTCATCTGCATGATGATGGTGATGGCAGCCACAGCTGCATTCCTCTTCATGATCGTGATGGTCATGATGCTCGTGATCTTCATGATGGTGATGCTCGTGGTGATGTTCTTCATGACGATGTTCTTCTAGTTCTTTTAACAATTCCTGTTCTAAATTACTACTCTTTTCAATTACTTGCAGAATCTGTGTTCCTGTTAATTGATCCCATGGAGTTGTAATAATTTGAGCTCCTTTTTTATTCTTTTCTTGAATTAAGCTTACTGCCTTTTCCAAACGATCCTGTTTCATCGTCTGTGTTCTGCTCAAAATAATCGTACTCGCTGTCTCAATCTGATCATTATAAAACTCGCCAAAATTTTTCATATACATTTTACATTTCGTAGCATCTGCAACTGTAACCATGCTATTAATTGTAATATCTTCTTTATCTCCTACTCGAAGCACAGCTCCTACTACATCGGATAGTTTTCCTACGCCAGACGGCTCAATCATAATGCGATCTGGATGATATGTCTCAATCACCTGTTCCAATGCCGCTGTGAAATCTCCTACTAAAGAACAGCAAATGCAGCCAGAATTCATCTCTGTAATCTGAATTCCAGCATCTTTTAAAAATCCGCCGTCAATACCAATCTCTCCAAATTCATTTTCAATCAATACTAGTTTTTGACCTTGAAATGCCTCTTCAATTAGTTTTTTAATTAATGTTGTTTTTCCAGCCCCTAAAAATCCAGAAATAATATCAATCTTTGTCATCATAATTCCTTCTTTCTAAGTTTGCTTTTCACTTTTTAATAACAAACTATCCACAGTATACCACTAAGCCTATAAATATGCAAATAAAAACTCTATGAAGATTTTATAGATATCAGAAAAAGCGAGCATCGAATTTCTTTTTTCGATACTCGCTCTTAAGCTATTCCATCCATTGGACATTACCTCTCTTTACTTATTCTGTTTTCTTCTTCAATAACGTAATCATTATTCATGAATGATCCTCTGCTTTATGGCATCTGGGATTTTAATTTATCTAACGTATCATCTCTTTCTAATCTTTCTTATAAACTTTACCCTTTCACTTATTAAATTCTCAATTCATCATTTGATCTTGCCATTCTATCTTTAAAAGCCTTCCCCCAACCAAACTATATTCTAACTTATTCTCTTATATAATCATTCATACTCTTTCTTGATTTGCTTTTTCCTATCATTAGATTATGAATTAAATCCGCCTCGCACTAGCCGCTTCGAATCTTTTATTCCGTTATTAAAGGTTTTACTAAATGCTTTGCTTACGTTTTTGGTGGTCCGTACCATCCTTTCTTTCATATTTGGTAAGAGTAAAATCTCTTTCCCATATCTATGTAAAGACTTTCGTCACTCAATAGGGTAAACCGTTATAATTTCATTGGACTCTCCTCCTATCTTTTCTTTTTTGATCTTAGTTAAAGTATATAACATTTTCTTTCATATGTCAAGTGTTTTTTTAATTTTTTTTTATTTTTTTATTATTATCTTGCTTATATTTTTTTATCACAAAATTCACGCAATTTAATTCAATATCTCTTAATTTTATCTTTTAAATCTACCAAAATACTCCGAATTTTCTAGGATATTTTTCGTTTATCCCGTATAATTATCAAAATAAACAGTAAAATTCCTATTATTGTTTGTACGATATACCACGTCATAGAATAGTCTCTCGGTAAAACCCCAATTCGTGCAATACTAAAAAATTGTGGCAATAAGCAATTGATGTTCAATCCGATATGGTATAAAATTATTACCATCACCATTCTTTATAAAACTTTTATTTCCCAATAACCCTTTACTAATTTCATATTTTATTATTAAACTTTTTTAAAACATCGTTTTTTATATTTTCTGAATATAGAGAAGACGTATGCCGTAATGTATGCACTGTAATCTCTTTTTGAATTCCTGCCTTGTTTGTATAATACTTTAATAATTTCCAAAGTCCTTGTCTACTCATTGGCTTTCCAGCACAATTTAAAAATAAAGATTTTTCTGTTTCTTTTGGGAGCATCTGTGGCCTGGCATCTTCCAAATAACATTTTAATGCATTTTTGACCCGATCGTTCAATGAAATAGAACGAAGCTGATCGTTCTCCTTATAACTAATATATCCCATTGTCATATTTAGATCCGTTAATTGTAATGAAAGCATTTCTGTCACTTGAATTCCTGTTCCATACAATAATTCTAACATGGCACGATCTCTTAATTGCTTTGGTGTTCTTTTATTCGGTTGTCTCAATAGTTTCTCTACTTCTTCCATTGTAAGAACTTCTGGAAACTTTTTTTCCACTTTTGGAGAGTACAGAAATTGAGTTGGATCTTCTTCTATTCGCTTCTTTCTCAATGCATAATGAAAAAAAGTCCGGATGGACGCACAAATTCTAGCTATCGTTGCAGCAGATTTTCCCTCCTTTTCCAGAAAAAGAAGGTACGACTGCAACATACTCATAGTTACCTTATTCCATTCCAGGATTCCATTCTCATTTAAAAATATAATAAGATACCTTAAATCCCGTTCATAAGATACCTCGGTATTTGATGTAATATTTTTAGTTTTTTTTAAATAGATCAGAAATTCTTTTACTTCCTCTAGCATATTTTTCACCCAACCGTTTTTATAAGTGGATACAGCCACCTATTTAACAATCTCCTATCTTCATTCCGTTCATTTTATAATTGTTTATACATCAACTGTAATAACCATGGATTACACCATGCTTCGGATAACATCCCAATCAGGAATATTCCTATAATAATCATGTAGGACTGTACTGCATAACGAAGTGGCAATTGTTGTCTTTGACATGATTGCAACATTAAAAGCACAACTCCAATTCCATAAAACAAATAATGCGGAAGTATCACAGCTAAAAAAGCAAGAATTCCTTTTATTCCATATGTCATGGTAGCTATTACAATCATACAGGACATGCAAAACCCACTATAACCAGATAGGATACAAAAAACTGGATAGGCAATTACAGTCATACTCAGCAAAATGCAGGCGGTCAATTCCCAAAAACGACTTTGAACAATATAAAAAAATAGTCCCCATACATCCGTCATTGCCTGAAGTTCATTTTCTATTTCAGGATGATATATTTTCATCTCAAAAGCCGATATCGATGCAAATAAAATTGCAATTACTGTTCCTAATATGATGCCAATTAAAAATAAGACAATTAGAACCATTTCTTTATTTCGGATTCGAATCATACCGCTGCCTCCTACATACTTCCTGTCCTAACTTTATATGCAAAAGGCAGCAATTTTATGCTTCTACATCACTATAATTGGATTATATTGTACTTCCTGCGGTTAGCATTATTTTTGGTATTTATTTTTATAAGCCAGTACTGCCGCAACCGTCTTAGCATCTTGAATTTTTCCCTCGTAAATCTTTTGGCAAAGTTCATCTAAATCATATTCTTCAATTTCCAAAAACTCTTCCTCGTCCAAATGTTGATGAGTTGGGTCTAATTCCGTTGCTAAATAAATGTCAATGATTTCATTACAATAGGCAATTCCAGTGCGAAGTGTCATTAAAAATTCTATTTTTCCTGCTCGATACCCAGTCTCTTCTTCCAATTCTCTGGCAGCACATTGCATCGTTGGCTCCCCTTCATAATCTCTAGCTCCAGCTGGGATCTCTAAAGTTTCTCTTTCTTGGGCAGGACGATATTGGCGCACTATCAATATTTTGCCATCCCTTTTCACAGCAAGTACTGCTGCTGCACCCTTATGAGACAAAAAATCCCATTTGGCAATTTTTCCAGTTGGCATTAATATCTCATCTTCATAAAAATCTAAAATGGCTCCTTTATGAACAAGCGTTCTTCCAATCCGCTTCATATGCTCCATTCTATTTCGCCTCCGATTTCTTCTTCATAGATTCACATTTTTCATAACACGCATCGGTAGCTTTTATTACAGCATTACGAAAACCATATTCTTCTAATGCTGCTACTCCAGCAATTGTTGTACCAGCTGGTGAACATACCATATCTTTCAGTTCTCCAGGATGTTTTCCCGACTTTAACACCATCTTTGCAGACCCAATCACAGTCTGTGCCACAAACTGATATGCCATATTTCTTGGCATTCCGTATTTTACTACGCTGTCTGCCAATGCTTCAATAAACATATATACATAGGCTGGAGAACTTCCACTTGCACATACAACTGCATCCATAAGTTTTTCTTCTACCGCATGTACTTTTCCAAATCCACTAAATATTTTTTCAATAACAGAAAGTTCTTCCATTGTAAATGCTTTCTGATCAAAACAAATTCCAGACATTCCTTCTCCAACAAGAGCTGGAGTATTTGGCATTGCCCGTACGATCTTTTTATCAAAGCCCAAATGTCCCTTCAAATCTTCAATCGTAATACCTGGCGCAATAGAAATAATTACATGCTCTCTTGTAATAATATTTTCAATATTTTTCAATACTTCTGGATAATACTGAGGTTTTACTGCTAACACGAGATACTTACATCCATTTGCACATTCTGCATTACTTTCAACAAAACGTATCCCCGTTTCATTATAAACCTTTTTTACACGCTCCTCATTAACATCCGCAAATATAATCTCACTTTTATCAAAGTTCTTTAAAGAACCTCTAAGCATTGCATATCCCATATTTCCCATTCCAATAAATCCAATCAAAGCCATAACTAATCCCTATCCTTTCTTTTTTATTAATACACAAAAAAGCTGCCGTCAACATACTCATTTTTGAATCTTGTTGTACAGCAGCTTCTAACTGTTCTGTTTCAGTGAACTTTTTTGGTATCACTATCTATCGTTACTTTGCATAATCAGTTACACGGGACTCCCTAATGATATTTACTTTAATTTGTCCCGGATACTCTAATTCTGCTTCAATTTGTTTAGAAATATTTCTTGCCAGCAGTACCATATCGGCATCCGATATTTGCTCTGGCACTACCATTACCCGAACTTCCCTACCCGCTTGGATAGCAAAAGATTTTTCAACGCCTTTAAACGAATTTGTGATGTCTTCCAATTGTTTGAGACGATTCGTATACGTCTCCAATGTCTCTCTTCTTGCACCTGGTCTTGCAGCGGAAATTGTATCCGCAGCCTGTACTACACATGCAATTAAAGAAGTTGGTTCTACATCACCATGATGTGCTTCTACTGCATTAATTACGATTTGAGATTCTTTATATTTCTTACATAACTCTACCCCAAGTTGAATATGGGAACCTTCCATCTCATGGTCTACTGCTTTACCAATGTCATGTAAAAGTCCAGCACGCTTTGCAACTCGAATATCCAATCCAAGCTCTGCTGCCAGAAGTCCTGACAAGTGTGCCACTTCTATAGAATGTTTCAATGCATTCTGTCCATAGCTGGAACGGAATTTTAAACGTCCAAGCAACTTAACAAGTTCTGGATGAATACCATGCACTCCAACTTCCAGCAAAGTAGCTTCTCCCTCTTCACGAATCATTACTTCTACTTCTTTCTGTGCTTTTTCAACCATTTCTTCGATTCTTGCCGGGTGAATTCTACCATCCAGAATCAATTTTTCCAAAGCAATTCTTGCTATCTCTCTTCTCATCGGATCGAATCCAGATAAGATAACAGCTTCTGGTGTATCGTCAATAATTAATTCCACTCCAGTTAGCGTCTCCAATGTACGGATATTTCTACCTTCACGACCAATAATTCTTCCCTTCATCTCATCATTAGGAAGCTGAACTACAGAAATTGTAGTTTCTGCCACATGATCGGCAGCACATTTCTGAATTGCAGTTACTACATACTCTTTTGCTTTTTTTGCAGCTTCTTCTTTTGCTTTCGTTTCTAATTCTTTAATTAATTTTGCAGCGTCATACTTTACTTCGTCCTCAACAGTTTTTAACAAGTACTCTTTTGCTTGTTCGGAGGTAAGACCAGAAATTCTTTCTAGTTCCTGCGCAACCTTCCCATGAAGTGCTTTTGCTTCTTCCAGCTTCTTGTTCAGGTTATCTTCTTTTGCATTTAAGCCTGCTTCACGCTTTTCCAGTGCTTCGGTTTTGCGATCCAATGTTTCTTCCTTGTTCATGGCTCGCTTTTCCATTCGAGACAATTCATTTCTGCGTTCCTTGATTTCTTTATCTAATTCGTTCTTAGATTTCAGATTCTCTTCCTTCGCTTCTAAAAGTGCTTCACGCTTCTTTGTCTCTGCCACTTTTAAAGCCTCATCTATTATTTTTCTGGATTTCTCTTCTGCTGAACCAATCTTTTCTGAGTAGATTTTTTGTTGGTAACGCAAAGCGACAAACCAGGTAATAACAACAACTATAATAATTCCAAATATTATAGCTATACCGATAAGAACTTCATCCACAGGAGCACCTCCTTATTTAGTTTTCATTGTACAAAACACATATACAACATATAAATTTTATACTGTTTTACGAATTATGTCAAGACAAATAAGGGGTTTTTTACACATTTTCTTGTGTAACTTCTACTGTTTCGTTCCAATCTTGCATCGCTGACTTTACAACATGAAAAGAGAATCCTCTTCTAACACAATATGCGTATAACTTCTGTTTCTCTTTTTCATCTTGAGGCAGCTTTCCTTTTGTTCTTTTTTCAATCAATTCCATTACCGCAGTTAATTCTGTATTTTCTATTCTACTCATACAACTCTCTATGACGAGAGGATCAATCCCCTTTTTCTCTAATTCCATCTGAATCAGACGCCGTCCCTTTTTCTTTTGATTTTTTTCAATATAGTAGTTTGCATAACGCTCATCATCAATATAATGATAGGCCTTTACATAGTTAACTGCACAATCTTGCGCCTGTACTGGATATCCTTTTTCTTTTAACTTCTGCCTCAGTTCTGCTTCTGTTCGATCCATTCTTTGCAATAAGAGCATTGCCTGCTGTTTGGCCTTTTTTTCCAGTTCTTCTGCCGTCTCGTTTCCTGTTAATCGTGGCATTATTCTTCCTGCTTCTTTTCTTCTATATTTGCTGCCAGTCCAAAATGCTCGCGCACTTTTTGCTCAACTTCTGCCATAACATCTGGATTTTCAATCAGGTACTTTTTCGCATTTTCACGTCCCTGTCCAATTTTTCCATCTTTATAGGCATACCATGCCCCACTCTTAATAATAACGCCAATATTGGCAGCTAAATCTAAAATATCTCCTTCTCTTGATATTCCTTTTCCAAACATAATATCAAATTCAGCCTCTTTAAATGGCGGTGCAACTTTATTTTTTACTACTTTTATCCTTGTACGATTACCAATGACTTCTCCTGCCTGCTTTAATGCTTCCACACGTCGTACATCCATCCGGATGGAAGAATAAAACTTCAATGCCCGACCTCCAGTTGTTGTTTCTGGGTTGCCAAACATAATACCAACCTTCTCACGAAGCTGGTTAATAAAAATAACAATACAATTCGACTTACTAATTACTGCTGTCAGTTTGCGAAGTGCCTGTGACATTAAACGAGCCTGTAATCCTACATGGGAATCCCCCATATCTCCATCAATCTCTGCCTTTGGGACAAGTGCAGCAACCGAATCGACAATTACAATATCGACTGCTCCAGAACGTACCATTGTTTCTGTAATTTCCAATGCCTGTTCTCCATTATCTGGCTGAGAAATATATAAATTATCAATATCGACTCCAATGTTTTTGGCATATACTGGATCTAGTGCATGTTCTGCATCAATAAATCCTGCAATTCCGCCTCTTTTCTGCACTTCTGCCACCATATGAAGCGCAACGGTTGTCTTACCACTTGATTCAGGACCATAAATTTCAATGACACGTCCTCTTGGAACGCCTCCCAATCCTAATGCAATATCCAGGCTTAAAGAACCCGTTGGTACTGTTTCAATATTCATGTTGGATGCGGAATCTCCAAGCTTCATAATAGAACCTTTGCCATATGCTTTTTCAATTTGAGATACCGCAGCATCCAATGCCTTCAATTTATCATTTTTCTCCATAACTAATTCCAATTCTCCTTTCGGAACAAATGTTCTGTATTTATCATACTCGATTTTCGTTTTGTTGTCAACTTATTTTTAAAACATATGTTTGTTTTTATTGGGGGATTTTTGTTGAACAGATTACTCCAATTTTTTTAAATCGGCTTTTCTCTATCCTTCGTTAGTATATCATATTCTAATTGCCACTGCAAGATTGACCACCAGTATCGATAGCGTAACTTTACCTGGGGATTCCTATAGGCAGACTTCACCTTACTATTTTTTCCTTTTTCTTCCCTTTCTTTCTCTCAGCATATTCCTGCTATTGCTGAATGAAAATAAAACTTTGCTCCAATCTGTCTGCTTACCTTCGCCTGTAAAGCCTCGATATATTTTCCATTCTTTTTTTGATTCCTTCTTTCCCACTCAAGAATCTCGTGTACACTAAAATACCGTTTCTCCTCTTCTTTTTCTTCCCCCTCCTCCTTCTGACCTAACAGCAGTTTTTCCACATCCCTTCCATTTTTCAAATAGATTCTCAATTGCGCCAGACGATCCGCTCCTTTTCGACTCCACCCCATTGGTCTGCTACTCATTCGAGCCGACAGAATATGACTCACATGTCCTTCTGTACTGCTTCCGATATTTTCCTCTTTTTCCTCTAACCTCTCCTGTACCCCCTTCCAATTTCGTTTTAGATAATTCCATGACTCTTCTAATTTCTTCTGCTTTCTTTCCTCTAATCCTCCTCCTGCTTCCTTTACCCATCGTTCTACTTTTCCTTTCTGCTTCCTACCAATCCAGGTCAGTAGTTCTTCTTCCATCTCTTCCTTCTCTGCCAACCTGCACATCCTCTTTCCATATTTCCTCAGATGGAATCCGTCCAACACAAATCTTCCTCCCAGTAGCTCTACTCCCTTCTTCATCCATCCTCCTCCATCGGACTGGAAACGGATTTCCTCTATGTTTTCCCTATCATAAGTTTTTTTGATATACTCATCTACTTCCTTCCATAATTCTTCATTTTCTTTCCTTGGATAGATTCCTCCAAAGAAAAATGGCTGTTTTAATTGATTCCGTTTTTCCTTCTTTTCGATTCCTTCATGCACATATACCATTTTTACAATCTGCTGGTTATCCTTATGCCCTTTCCAGCATTTGATATCTCCCTTCTTCTCATGAAACTGCAATGCGATATGATCTTCATCTGCTTCTACATATAGGGTTTTTACCTGGCGTTTTTCTTCCTTCCTATTTTCTTCTTGTTTGGGAATATTTAAACTGTGCACACTTCTCATAACCGTCTCCTTACTAACTGACTCTGGCAGGTGTTCTCCTGCTTTGCGGTAACTGCTCTGTGCAGCCTCTTCCAGAATACACGCTTTGGCATCCATACTGAGTCGAGTATGGGCAGACAAACCCAGGATACGATCCAACAAGTATGCACTCTCTTTGGTTTCCTTATGCGTATAACGGGTATGAGTAAAACGAACCATTCCAATGGAAGTCAAAAGTGTACGTTCTGTACGATCCTTGATATGCCAATAGATCCGGCGTTTTATGCTTTCTTCCAACATAAGGTTGCATTCTTCCAGCGTTTCTGAAACAATATGGCAACCAAGTTCCAAGACCATTTGTTTTACCTGATTTACAAACTGATCTAGGTGGGCAGGATCTTGCATAAAATTTTTCTGGCTTTCTTCTAACTGAGGGATTCCATTTTTCACAAAATGTTGTATACTATTTAACATAAGATGACCTCTTTTCTTGTATGTGTTTTTGTGGTGATTACATTATACTATAAAAAGTGGCCATCTTATTTTTTTATTTTGTTAAATTCCCCAGGTAAAGTTACGCTATCTTTTCATCCAATTTAAATTATCCATTCTGTCAAAATTGATCGGCGGTGCAGAATCTTATGCACCGCCGATCAATTTATATAATTCAAATGGTTAAAAAATCTTTTTATGTAGATTTATTTTACTTTTTCTTAAAGCTTTGCATTTCCTCATAAGAAGCAGTGAATGCACTTTCTTCTGGCTCTGCTTTTGGTCCTGCAAATGCCAGTTTCAATAAGATCGGCGCTACAATTGTGGTGACTACTACGACGATGATAATTGGTCCCATTAAATTCGTAGACATTAATCCCATCACATTACCTTTACTTGCTACGATCAACGCAACCTCACCTCTGGATACCATTCCAACTCCAACTTGAAGGCTTTCTTTTCCACTATATCTGCAAAGTTTTGCTCCCAAACCACATCCAATGATTTTGGTTATAATTGCAACGATCGTCAATGTAATTGAAAATAATATAATTGCCATTGTCATATTTGGAAGCTCTACTTTTAGCCCAATGCTTGCAAAGAAAATTGGAGATAAAAACATATAGGACAACGTATCAAATCTTCGGATAATATATTTACTATGTGGTGTGTTCGCAATCATTAAACCGGCAATATACGCACCTGTAATATCTGCTACACCGAAAAAAGTTTCTGCACAATAAGCGACTAACAAGCAAAATACAAACGCTACAATGACAAATCGCCGCATATCTTTTTCATAGGCAGCCGTCCAGCGCTTAAAGATAATATAAAATAATAGACCGATACCCAATGCAAATACAAAAAATGCTGCAATCTTTAATAATACAATGAAAATATTGACACTTGGATCTGCTACGCTCGTGATAATTGTTAATGCTACAATACCAAGAATATCATCAATAATTGCAGCTCCCAAAATCGCATTACCAGCTCGTGTATTCAGTTTGCCCATTTCTTTCAATGTTTCTACTGTAATACTTACTGATGTTGCCGTTAAAATAACACCAACAAACATATTTTGCAGGAAAATCGAACAGCTTGCATTCGATTCAATTAATCCTGGACGGTTAAAGAAACTTGCAGTCAAAAATCCTCCAATCAACGGAACAATTACACCAATAAGGGCAATCACCGCAGATGCTTTTCCTGTTTTCTTTAACTCCTTAATATCTGTCTCCAAACCTGCACTAAACATTAAAACAATTACACCAATTTCTGATACCTGATCTAGGAAATCCGTCTCCTGTACGATACCAAACACAGCTGGGCCGATCAATAAACCAGCCAGCAGTGCTCCCACTACTTGAGGCATCTGGAATTTTTTTGTAATAATACTTAATACTTTTGTAGATATTAATATAACTGCAAGTGCCAATAAATAACTGTAAGATTCCATTTTTCCGACCTTCCTTTTCCGCTATATAGTAAACTTCGTTCTTTCTCCGTTCTTTACTATACTTAACTTTTTAAGAAAAGTAAACGTTGAAATCCTCCAAAAATGGTTTCTATTTATTACTCATTTTCTTAAATTTTGACTATATTGATTTTTATGCAAATTTGCCCATTTCCTTCAGTAATTTTTCTGGAGTAATTGGTAATTCTCTCACTCTTACTTTTACAGCATTATACACAGCATGTGCAATTGCTGGAGAAGGTGTATTAATAACTACCTCTCCAATTGACTTTGCTCCAAATGGTCCCGTTGGCTCATAGCTGCTTTCTAATTCCACTCGTATTTTTCCAACATCTTGACGACATGGAATTTTATACTGCATAAAGGAATTGGTCAGATTTTGTCCTTTTTCATTATAAATAATATCTTCGTACAATGCCATTCCAATTCCCTGAGCCAATCCACCTTCTGTCTGTACTCTCGCCAAGTTCGGATTTAATGGGGTTCCACAATCTACGGCAGCCGCATAGTCGATTATCTCAATTGCCCCTGTTTCGGTATCCACTTCCACTTCTGCCATTCCTACCATAAATGGCGGCGGAGACGTCTGGGAATAATTCGATTCGGTTACTTGCAATGCATTATTCGTCGTGTGCAGCGATTCGTTTGCCAAATCTTTTAATGTAATCTTTTTGTCTGGATTATGCAGTGATACTATATAGGAACCGTCAAAATCCAACTCTTCCTCTGGAAGTTGTAACAATCGGGAACCTTCTTTTAAAATACGTTTCTTCAAGCTGTCACAAGCCTTTACAACTGCACCTCCAGTAATATAGGCGGTACTGGATGCATAGGAGCCCGAATCATATGGAGAAACATCTGTGTCGGAACCGTATACTATGATATTATCTAAATCACAGTTTAAACAATCTGCTGCAATCTGTGCCAATGTCGTGTCACAGCCAGTTCCCATATCGGCAGCACCAATCGTCATTGCATAAAATCCATCATCATTTACCTTTATCGTTACGGAACCAACATCCACATTGGAAATTCCAGATCCCTGCATTGCCATTGCAACACCAACACCTCTGACTTTTCCATTTCCCATATCACGGCATGGGAATTTTTCGTCCCAATTCATCATCTTCTTTACTCGTGCCATACAGCGATCTAACGCAGAACTTTGCAGCAATTCATTATAGTAAGCTGGCATACGCTGTCCCTGCTGTACCATATTGATTTCACGCAAATATACAGGGTCCATATTTAATTTATCTGCAAGTTCATTTACTGCTGATTCTAATGCAAAAATTCCTTGCGTTGCTCCATATCCACGGTAGGCTCCTGCGGACATCGTATTGGTATAAACAACATCATAATGGAAGCGAAATGCTTCTGTCTTTCCATAAAGAGGAATCGATTTATGTCCAGACAATCCAACCGTAGTTGGACCATGTTCTCCATATGCTCCAGTATTGGACAAGGTATATAAATCAATTGCTCGAATTTTTCCTTCTTTATTGGCACCAATTCGAACCGTTATTTCCATTTCATGTCTTGGAGAAGATGCAATCTGGGACTCATAACGACTAAATATAATTTTGGCTGGCTTTTTTGTTTTCATTGTAACGATCGCTGGATAAACTTCTGAGACAGCGGTTTGTTTTGCTCCAAATCCACCGCCAATACGTGGTTTTACAACACGAATTTGAGATTTTGGAATTCCGAGTGCATTGGACAAAATACGACGTACATGGAACGTAATTTGTGTAGAACTAATTACATTTAATCGCTGGTACGTATCCAAATAGGTATAAGTACGGAACGTTTCCATCATTGCTTGCTGATTTGCCTTTGTATGATACGTCTCCTCTACCACTACATCGCAATCCGCCAAAACTGCTTCGATATCTCCTTCGATCTGATCGCCGCTTGCACAGAGGTTTCTTTGATTATCCGCTCCAACTGGACAGTTTGCAATCCAATTTTCTTCAGGGTGAATTAAAATTTCATTATCTTTTGCGTTTCTCAAATCTAAAATTGGTTCTAATATATCGTATTCTACTTTAATCACCTTCATTGCACGATCTACTGCTTCTTCTGTCTGACCTGCAACAATTGCGACTGGGTCTCCAACAAATCGAAGATGCGGATCTAAAATAAGGCGATCATATGGACTTGGCTCTGGATAAGTCTGCCCTGCCAATGTAAAACGCTTTTGAGGTACATCTTTATAAGTTAAAATACATTCGATTCCAGGCACCTTCATCGCAATATCCGTTTTAATAGAACGGATCCATGCATGTGCATGTGGGCTTCTTAATAACTTTACAATTAAGCATTCCTTTGGAGCAATATCATCCATAAAAACAGGCTGTCCTGTCACAAGTGCCATTGCATCTTTTTTCCTAACTGGTTGATTTACATAGGTCATACTGCATGTTCTCCCTTCTTATATGCTAAAAATGCTTTAATTGCCCGAAGCTGCGACATATATCCTGAACAACGGCATAAATTACCCGATAAATATTCTAAAATTTCTTCTTCTGTCGGATCGTCCAATTCCCGCACCATTGCCAATACGTTCATAATAAATCCTGGGCTGCAAAATCCACATTGTTCGCCTCCCTCGTCCGCCAAAAATCCGCCAAATTCAGCAGCTTCTTCTTGAAGGCCCTCCAATGTTGTAATACGTCTTCCCTCCACACGGGCAGCAGGAACTGTACACGATAACACTGGCTTTTCATCCAACCATACCGTACAAAGACCACAATTCGATGTTTCACAGCCGCATTTCACACTATAACATCCCTTTTGTCTTACATAATCCAATAACATCATTCCTGGTTCGATTTCATCCTGCATCTTTTTTCCATTTAGCCAAACATTCAGTTTCATTGCTCATTCCTCCTTTGTGCCATAATACGGCAAGCCCGTTTTATCAACACTTTTGTAATATAGTTCCGGTACTCTGCACTTGCCCGCATATTCGACTGAAAACAAAGCGTTTCTGCTGCCATTTCGGCAAACTGTTCGCACTCTTTTTCGTTTGCATAGTCTTGAATGAGCTGTGTTTCATCTACAACTACTTTGGCACGCATCGGTCTTGCCCCGACACTGGCCATCATCCGTCCATTCCTCCATGCCACAGCACAGGCTAAAACAGGAAAATCTGTTGCCGAATTCCGTTGTGACAAATATACTATTTCACATGGTTCTTTTTTTATAATAATATGAGTTAAAATCTCTCTATTTTTTGGCTGACAGACAAACTCAGATAATGAAATCCGTCCAGAAGGATAAAGCTCCACTTCTGTATCAAGTGCTAAAAAACAGGTTAACACATCGGAAAAGCCAAATCTTCCAAAAATACTTCCTCCAACTGTTGCACAATTCCGAAACTGTACTCCTACAATATGTCTGACACATTCTCTTATCGCTCCCTGTGTCATTTGATTCAATCCTTCATGACACTCCAATTGTCTCAGGCTAACCATTGCTCCAATTACAAAACAATCTTCCTTCTCTTCGATCTGATCCAATCCTAATGCAGATAAGTCAATTGCAGTTCCAATTGGATTTTTGCTCATCTTTATCCAGCCACATCCTCCCAATATTCTAGAAGAAGCTTTTTTATTTAACTCGTACGCTTCCTCCATCGTCGTTGGCATTACATAATTTTTAATTTTCAACACGATGAACCTCCATAATTTTATGATGATGGACACCTTCCTACCAAGATTTTACTTGATCCCATAGAAACATCCTATTTTATTCTTATCACAAAACGACAATAACTGCAAGCAATAATTAACGAAACAACGACCTCCTATTTATTTGTTATTGCGATGGTATAAAATTGCTTCCAATACTCCTCCTGCAATACATCTGGCTTTATCGGAAATGGTAAAGCAGTTTTCTTTTTCCGATTCTCTCGGATCGATATCTGCGATTTTAAATCCTTTTGTAACGGGATAACCATCTCGGATTAGTCCTCTTAAAATCCCAGAAATACTTGCTCGAACTTCCTCCAAACCATCGGAAGAATGAATGACTGCAATGACTTGATCTTTTTGAACAAAATCGCTAATCTTAGCACGATGAAATAACTCGCCTGCAACAGGGGCATGAATGACACGTTCTTTTCCATATCCTCCAATTACCCCAGGAATTCCTGTATTCGCCGCAGCCATTCCCTCCGTAATTACTCTTCCTAAATTATGCCCACGTTTCGTTTCAATGACATAATCCACATCCACACCTGCGCAAAATCCAGGCCCAAGTGCAATCGTACAATCTGCCATACTGCGATTTGTTCCTAAGTTTTTTTTCGCTAGAATTGCATCTACGACAACGGATGGATGGTGTTCTTTTAAAATCTCACAGTTTGGATCTATCATAAGAGCTGGGCGTCCCTCATTCATTACCGAGCAGGCTTGTTCCCAATCCTCTACCAATGTACAGGTCATATCTTCCACAATTGCATTTTTCTCGTATACTGCTTCTGAAAACGCCACATATCTGCGAATTGCCGATGGATGCGCAATCTCCGTAACTAATACTGAAAAGCCCGACTTACAAAGTTTATAGATCGTTCCCGTTGCAAGATCGCCGCCCCCACGCACTAAAATCCAATCTTTTATCATTTTTATAACTCCTATTTTTTATGGTTTGATAAGAGAATCCGCACTCATCATCGTCTGCACAATTTCATACATATTGGTCACTTTTCCTACTGCCAGTTTTTCAGCAATTCCATAGAAATTCAGACAAGTGCCACATGTAATAATTTCTACTCCCTGCTGTTCCAGCCATTTTAAGTCTTCCAGAGAATCGGATCCTTCGCACGAAATACTTGCCCCTCCATTATAGAATAAAATCGTATCAGGCAAAACATCCTGCTGGGTTAATGCATAAAGAAATCCCTTTAATAATGTCTTTCCAAGTGCTTCCTCGCCAACTCCCATTTGATTGGAAGCAATCGCAACAACCGTCTTCTTTTTTCTATTTAATGTTGGCATTTCACAGGAAATTTCTAGTTCTTCCTCCTGTGCCGAATCTGAATTTCCAACTGTGAAAACAGCTTCATATTCGCTGTCTCCATTCTTTTTCCACTGAAAACCTTCGTTTTTTTGTGTCGCCAGTTTTTGTAAATTCTGAACCGCAATCTCATTGTCCACAAAAACAACAACGAGATCGCCTTTTTTGGCTGATTCCAATGCTTTTTTGGCTTTAATAACAGGAATTGGACATTGCTCGCCCCTTGCATCTACTTTTATCATAGCTTTCTACCTTTCTTCTTATAAAATTTAATTTGGTTATTTTACAATAATTTTCTTTTCGGTTCTTTTCTGAATCGTTCCAACAATATTACATGGAAGCTTCTGATCTTTTAGCTTTTCTAAGGCTTGCAAAGCATCTGGTTCTGGCATACTTACTAAAAGTCCTCCCGATGTCTGAGGATCAAATAAAATTTCTTCCATTGCAAATGGAACATTTTGGAATTCTACTTGATCACCGACATGGTTTCGGTTTCTCTGACCTGCTGCCGTAATATAAAACTCTTCTGCACAGCGAAATGCGTCTGAAATATATGGAATCGATTTCCATTCAATTTCTGCCATATAGTCGTCTCCCAGCATTTCACAAAGATGTGCCATAAATCCAAAGCCTGTTACATCCGTACAGCCATGTACTGAATAGTTTCGTATGATTTCCGAAGCATATTTATTCAATGTCGTCATCGAAGTAATCGCCTGATTCATTGCTTCTTCGGATACATCGCCTACTCTAGAAGCAGTTGTAACAATCCCAACTCCAAGTGGTTTTGTCAAAATCAAAACATCTCCATCCTTTACGGTATTGTTCGTAAATACTTTCTTTGGATGAATCGTTCCTGTCACAGAAAGCCCATATTTTACATCCTGATCTGCAATGGAATGACCTCCTGCCAACACACCTCCTGCTTCTGCTACTTTCTCGCTTCCTCCTAGTAAGATCTGTCCCAATATATTTAAATCCATTTTTTCTGGAAAACAAACGATATTTAATGCGGTCTTCACATCTCCACCCATTGCATAAATATCGCTTAGCGCATTCGCAGCAGCAATCTGTCCAAATAAATACGGATCTTCTACCATTGGAGGAAAAAAGTCCAACGTCTGTACAATTGCCAAATCATCGGTTAATTGATAAACAGCCGCATCATCGGAACTTTCAAATCCAACTAACAATCGATCGTCCTTTTTTTTCGGAATCTTTTTTAATACATAATCCAATACACCAGGTCCTAACTTTGCCGTACATCCTCCACCTTTGCAAAATACAATTTTTTCTTCCATTTCAATGTCCTCTTATAAAAAACTTCCTTTTTCTCTCTTTATATATTGTCCAAAATTTTCTTTTTGAATGGTTCCATTTTTTACAATTAATTCCCCTCTTAGATAGACATCCTGCACATCTCCATGCAGTTTCCATCCTTCAAACGGCGCATAATCCATATGATAATGGTGAGTCTTAGCAGATATGATAGTCTCTTTTTCTGGATCAAATACTACAATATCCGCATCACTTCCTGGTCGGATTACTCCTTTTCTTGGATATAATCCATAAAGTTTTGCAGGATTTTCGGACAGCAATCTGCATAATTGTTCTAATGAAAGCTTACCGCTGCGATATCCATACGTATAAAGTAAACTGCCTCGTGTTTCTACCCCAGGCATTCCATTTGGAATTTTTGTAAAATCTTCTCTTCCAACTGATTTTTGTTCCATGGAAAAGCTACAGTGATCCGTCGCAATTGTATGGATCTGATCGTTTTTCAGTGCATCCCATAACGCATCCTGATCGATTTTTTTTCTAAGCGGTGGAGAACAAACATACTTCGCCGCCTCCATTGTTTCTTGACAATATACGGAATCATCCAATAATAAGTATTGCGGGCAAGTCTCTGCAAATACCGTTTGATCCTCTGCCCGAAGTACTTCTTCCAATCCTTCTTTGGAACTTAAGTGAACAACCATTACCGCCGCCCCTGCCAGCTTAGCAATGGTTAAAAGGCGATGAATTGCTTCTGCCTCCACTGCCGGCGGACGGGAAATTGGATGTGCACAAGGAGTATTGTTTCCTGCTGCCTTTTGTTCTGCAATCAATGCATCAATTATATCACCATTTTCACAGTGGACTCCGACAAGTCCTTCCATTTTACTTATTTTTTTTAAGCATTCATACAATACTCCATCATCCACTCGCATTGCAGGATAGGTCATATAGAGCTTAAAAGAAGAAACTCCTTGTTCAAACATGACTGAGAGATCTTTTTCTGTTTGTGCATTCCAATCAGAAATCGCCATATGAAATCCGTAATCACAAGAAGAAACTCCATCGGCCTTTTTATGCCAATTTTGCAATGCTTCGGTTAATGTCTCACCTTTATTTTGCGTTGCAAAGTCAATAATCATCGTTGTACCGCCTAAAATAGCTGCTTTCGTTCCTGTTGCAAAATTATCTGCGGTTATCGTATTGGATACTTCCAAATCAAAATGCGTATGTGCATCAATAAAGCCTGGAAATAAAATTTTTCCTGTTACATCAACTTGCTCTGCATCGGATGCCAGAATTGAATCCGAAACTTCCATAATAATGCCATCTTGTATTAAAACGTCCTGTTTTTTAGAACCATTCCCAGACACCACCATTCCGTTTTTTAATAAGATTTTCATTCTCTCCTCCATTACTTTTTCTTTTTACTATAAGGGGTATGTTCCAACGGCAATACATATCTTGCCTCGTGATCGTATTGATAATAAGCATTACGGATGGCTGGTGCGGTCGGAATGGATGTAATTTCTCCGATTCCAATTGCTCCTCCTCCAACATTTAACCCAGGTTTTTCCACAATAATGGACTCTACTTCTGGTATTTTATTCGCTTTTGGAAGTCCAAGCGTTCCGTATCTCGCTGTCGGTCTGCAATCCTGAAGTGGAAAATCTTCCGTTAGCGCAAATCCATATGACATAATCACACCGCCTTCAATTTGCCCTTCTACCGATAACGGATTAATCGCACGTCCAACATCGTGAGCCGCAGCAATTTTTACTACATTTCCATCTTCATCTAAGATCGCTGCCTGCGTCGCATATCCATACGCTACATGGGACACTGGATTTGGCTTTTTGGCTCCAAGCGGGTCTGTTTTCGCCAAATATTCTCCGTAAAATTCCTGTCCTTCCAGTTCTTCCAGAGTCGCCGCTTCCATCGCTTTATTTAACAATTCACATGCTCGTCTTGTCGCTTCACCAGTAATTAATGTCTGTCTGGAACCTGAAGTCGTACCCGAATCTGGTGCATTAAAAGAATTAGAAGCGACATAAACTACTTTATTCCTTGGAAGATTTGTGTTATCACATACGATCTGAACCAATACTGTTCCAAGTCCTTGACCAATACAAGAAGCTCCCGAACGAATATGAACCTTTCCATCTTTGATTCCGAGTATACAACGTCCATAATCTGCAATTCCAACTCCAACCCCTGCATTTTTCATTGCGCATGCCAATCCTACATATTTATTATTGTCATAAATTGGCTTAATCGCTTCTAACGTTTCCACTAAACCAGTGGATTCATCTACGATTTGACCATTTGGCAATTCCTGTCCTGGACGAATGGCATTTCGATAACGAATCTCCCATGGAGAAATTCCCACTTTTTCCGCCATTTCATCAATTAAACTTTCGATTGCAAAGCAAGTCTGAGTTACTCCAAATCCACGGAATGCTCCTGCTGGCGGATTGTTTGTATAATAAGCTTTCCCATCAATCTCAAAGTTTTGATAATTATATGGACCTGCCGCATGGGTACACGCACGTTCTAGTACGGGTCCTCCCAGCGATGCATAGGCTCCTGTATCCGAAATTACTTCCGCTTTTACTCCAAGAATAATTCCATTCTCATCACATCCCATCGTCATTTTTGTGTCCATTGCATGACGCTTTGGATGAATTAAAATACTTTCTTTTCTTGTCAAACTAACCTTTACTGGACGCTTTAACAAGTAGGCAACCAATGCGGCATGGTGCTGCACCGTCATATCTTCCTTTCCTCCAAAGCCGCCTCCGACTAATTTATTTGTAACCCGTACTTTTTCCATCGGAAGTCCAAGCAATGCGGCACATTCTCTTCTCGTATCATAAACTCCCTGATCGGAAGAATATACTTGTACTCCTCCGTCTTCTGTCGGCTCTGCCACTGCTGTTTCTGGCTCCAAAAATGCATGTTCCGTAAATGGGGTATGAAATTGTCCTGATACGACGTATTTTGCATTCGCAATGGCTTTTTCCGCATTTCCACGTGAAACATGCTTATGTGCAAGCAAGTTTCCATCCGAATGGACGAGCGGCGCTCCTTCTCGCATCGCTTCATATGGATTTTGAATCATTTCCAATGGTTCATAATCTACTTCCACTAGTTTTTTGGCTGCTTCCACCGCTTCTCTTGTCTCTCCTACAACAAGACAGATCGCATCTCCTAAATAATGTGTTATTTTTCCAATCGGAATCATCGCATCCCAGTCTTGTTTTAAATGCCCTGTCTTGACACTGCCAGGAATATCATCGGCAGTATAAATTGCTAAGATTCCATCTGCTTCTAACGCTTTTTCCATACGGATCGCCTTTACAATCGCTCTTGGATAGGCACTTCTTACCGCACTCGCATAAACCATACCATTCACTTCCATGTCATCGGTATATTCTCCTGTTGCAAGCACCTTTTCCCGCACATCCAAACGGGCAACTCGCTCACCAATCTTCCAAGAACTTGTATCTTCTGGGATTGGCAAATTTTCTCTTAACATTTGAGCTGCAAGCATAATCCCATCAATAATTTTTTTATATCCCGTACAACGACATATATTATTGCGAATCGCATAGGCCGTTTCTTCTCTCGTTGGATTTGGATTGCTGTCAATCAATGCTTTTCCACTAATAACCATGCCTGGAATACAGAATCCACATTGAACTGCTCCAGCTTTTCCAAACGCATATACAAATACTTCCCGTTCCCGTTCGGATAGCCCTTCCACAGTTAAAATCTTTTTCCCCTGAAATTTGGAAATCGGAAGTGTACAAGCTTTTTGTGCCTTTCCATCCACTAATACATGACAAGTTCCACATGCCCCTTCACTGCACCCATCTTTTACCGACTTTAGTTTTAACACGTCCCGTAAATAACGAATTAATTTAATATCTTTCTCATATTGATACGTTGTACCATTCACCATTAACTCAAACATAATTTCCCTCCTTATTCTACCAGGTTCTCATCCAAAAAACAAGCTAAATACGGTAAACGGGCATCCCTCGTCCATTCGAGGTATACCCGCCTTCCTTATATTAATCGTAATGATTTGACCATTTTATGAATCATATCCTTTACGAATTCTTCATTAATAAATAAGAATAATCATTCTTTACTGCATCAATAAGACGTTGGATTCCAAACGGCACTTGATCGGTTATCGTTCCAAGGAATCGAATTTTCACTTTTGTCTCATCTAAAACTACAAATCCATCATTTGTACTAGCTTCCATATCGGCTTCATTTGCAAACAATGTAAACTTATCTCGATAAGGAGCGCTTGCATACGGACAAAAACTCTTACAGTTGCCGCATTCGTTGCACATATAGTCCACATGGATAATTTGTGTTTTTTCCATGCCCGGTACCTTCACTGCAATATTGGCTCGATTTGGACAGACATCTACACAGTTTTCACATACGTTGGAACAGGTCAAGCAACGGTTTGCTTCTTGAGAAATTTCTGCTTCTTCTTTTAAGATTCCTTTTTTTGCATAGATTTCTTCTGATTTTACAGTTGGCTCTGTATCCATGCTCAATTGCTTTCCAACAATCGCATTCGCCGCTTTCTGTGCATCTCGGATTGCCTCGACTACAGTACCAGGTCCATACAATCCATCTCCAATTACATAAACATCTGGCTGACTCGACTCCAATGTCTGCGTATCGGTCATTACTTTTCCACGCTCATTAACAGACATCTGATTCAATTGGAAAAACTCCGTCGGAACCTTTTCTCCAACCGCTGCAATTACGGTATCTGCTGGAATTGTCTCCGTTTCTTCTGTTTCCACTACACCTCGGCGTCCGCTGGCATCTGCTGCACCAAGTACCATTTTTTTACAGACAAGCATTCCATCTTCCAAGCTTACTGGAGACAACAATTCTCTCATCTCCACTCCATCTTCTAATGCCATGATCAATTCTTCCTCATCCGCCGGCATATATCGTTTCGTTCTGCGGTATACGAGAGAAACCTTTTCCACTCCCAAAGTGCGCTTTGCCGCTCGAGCCGTATCCATCGCAGTATTTCCACCGCCAATTACTACAACCTGTTTTCCTAAATTGACTTCTCCATCTTTTTGTTTGAATTGTTCTAAAAACTCCAATGCATTGATGGCATTTCCTTTTTCTAAATGAAGCATTCCAGGTTTCGATGCTCCAACCGCCAGTACAATGGCTTCATAGCCTTGATCTTTTAATGCTTGAACGGAATACACTTCCGTATTTGTCATAATCGTTACACCCAATCTCTGGATTAATGCAATATCCTTTTCAATGGCTTCTCGTGAAATACGAAAATCTGGAATCACTGAACGAACAACGCCTCCAAGACTATCATTTTTCTCGAAAATTGTTACATCTTGACCTGCTTTTGCCAGAAAATAAGCGGCAGACAAACCTGCTGGTCCTCCTCCAACAATCGCTATTTTCTTTCCGCCTTGAATCGTTGGTACTTCCATTCGATCCCAAACTGCTTTATATCCATTCTTTGCTGCTTCTAACTTCACCGCACGGATATTCACTGGCTGTTCATAAAAGTTTCTTGTACATTTGCTCATACAGTTATGTGCACAGATCGTACCTGTAATAAAAGGAAGTGGATTTTTTTCATAAATTACTTGTAATGCTTCTTCATATTTTCCCTGAGAAACAAGTTCCATATAGGCTGGAATGTCTTGATGAATTGGACATCCCTCTTTACAAGGAGCGACAAAACAATCCAGTAATGGTACTGTTTCACGCAGCTTTCTGGATGGAAGCGGCTTGATTGCTTTCACATGGTGTTTATCTGTTTTAGCAGCTTCCGCCAATGCCAATGTCTGTTCTGCATCCACCGTCTCAAATTTTGTATAAACTGGTTCTAACAATTCTGCCATCTGCACCAAACGCTGATAGCCGCCTGTCTTTAATAATGTAGTAGCAACGGTTACTGGCCAGATACCTGCTTGTACAATTTTATCAATATTATAATAATCGGCTCCGCCTGAATAAGAAATTCTAAGCATTCCATGAAATTCCTTTGCCAGTTTTCCTGCAAGTGCAATGGAAAGTGGGAACAAGGATTTTCCTGACATATACATTTCTTCACTTGGAAGTTCATTGGCTGTTACATCTACAGGAAATGTGTTTGTAATTTTTACTCCAAACTCCAATTGCTTTTCTTGTGCTTTCTTCATCAGACGAGTCAACATTGGTACTGCATCTTCATATTGCAAATCATCGTTAAAATGGAACTCTCCAAACTGAACATAATCATATCCCATTTCATTTAATGTATTTCTCGCAAATTCATATCCAAGCAAGGTAGGATTGCACTTAATAAATGTATGTAACTGTTTCTCGTCTAATAAATAATTCGCAATACTCTCAATTTCCTGTGGCGGACATCCATGCAGCGTTGAAATTGTTGCAGAATTGCAAATATTAGGAGAAATAGACTCAATATCTTCCTTTGTAATATGTTCAAACTGATCCAAATGCTCCATCAGCCAGTTTTTACATGCAATAAAAGTGGCGTCTTCTTTGGCATCCATCATCGTATCAATAAAATGATTGATTTTTTCTGACTGAATTCCTGTCAAATCATAGCCAACACTCATATTAAACTGATATCCATCTACTGCTCCAAGACCATATTCTTTTGCCAATACAAATAACGCAACCCATGCCTTTATATATTCTGCCATCGCCTGAGGAACATATAATTCTGTAGACCACTCACAGTTATAACATTCATCATCGGCTAAAATACAAGGTTTATTTACACATGCGGACAGTTCGGCTCCATCCATAATCTGCACTGTCTTTAATTCAAAAAAGCGGCTTCCTGCATAATAAGCTGCCACAATGTTTTGTGCCAATTGGGTATGCGGACCTGCGGCTGGACCAATCGGAGTTTCCAGCTTCCGTCCAAATATCGTTTGTGTCAATTTCTCTTTTGCATAGTAAGCTTTATGCACACCAAATACGGTATTGTTTTTCTTTTGTTCCGTTAAAATCCAATTCATTAAATTTGAAAACGGAATTGGAGTCATAATATCGCTCATGGCTTCTCCTCCCTCTCTTTTCTTCATTTTCTATACCGAAATCCCGTTATCCATTAATTGATTTTGCTAAGTTTCTCGCTTCCTGTCTGCAATCTGCTAAGATTTTTTCTTCATCTATTCCGACTAAAACACGATCTTTCATTAAAACTTTGCCATTACATACCGTTGTTACAACACTTCGTCCCGTCATACCAAATAAAATATGACTATTTATATTCGATGCATCCATCGGCGTTAATGGGATATAATCGGTTACAATAACATCCGCAGCGGCTCCTTTTTCTAAAACGCCAAGCTTCTTTTTAAAATAGCGATTTGCTATTTTGGCATTATTTGTAAATAACATCTCTGGCACTTCTGCCCAGGCTGCATTTGCATTACAGAGATGGTGTTTATGCAGTACATTTGCGACCTTATAGGATTCCAGCATATCATGCGTATATCCATCAGTTCCAAGCCCTGTCAATACGCCTGTATGCAGAATTTCCATTGTTGGGGGACATCCACATGCATTTCCCATATTGGATTCCGGATTATGTACTACCATTGTATTTGTATCCCGCAATAATTCCATCTCATGCTTATTAATATAAATACAATGCGCTGCCAATGTCTTCTCCCCAAGTATTCCACAGTCCATAAGCCGATCAATGATTCGTTTTCCGTGATCTCTCAAACAGGCATGTAAGTCTTCAATTCCTTCTGCTACATGAATATGATATCCGACTTCGGCTGGTTTATTGGCAGCACAGAGTTCCATTGTCTCATCAGAAATTGTAAAGGAAGCGTGCATTCCCATCATACCAGCAATCATATCACTCTCATCTGCCAATGCATGACGAATAAAGTTTGCATTTTCCATAACCGACGCTTTTGCTTTCTCTTTTCCATCTCGATCGGATACTTCGTAACAGAGACAAGTACGAATTCCTAATTCATTTGCGGCACTTTCGATTGCGAATAAACTGTCTGAAATCTGCCCAAAACTCGCATGATGATCAAATACTGTCGTAACCCCATTTTTAATCGAATCCAAATAAGTAGCCAAAGCACTCTGTCTTGTCTGTTCCAGCGTTAGGTGCCGATCAATCGTCCACCACATTCCATCTAAAATATCTAAAAATCCCTGTGGATTGTAACCATTGATACTCAAACCTCTTGCCATTGCACTATAAATATGCTCGTGCGTATTAATAAATGCCGGCATAATCACACCGCCTTTGGCGTCAATGAATTCCGCATCTGGATAAGTTTTTTTCACTTCTTCCAATGTACCCACCATTTGAATTGTATTATCTTGGATCGCTACTGCCCCATTTTCTATAAATGGGCATTCTGGATTCCGTGTTATCATTCGTCCATTTCCAATAATCAGCATAACATTCCTCCTTATATTTGTTTTACATAATACGTAACAAAACTTTATTAATTTTTAACAATTTTATTTCGATTTCGGATTCTTTATTATCATTCTAGCACTAGAATAACAATAATGCAACCGAAAATCAAATTTTTTTTTTGGTAATCAAATTTTTTTTTGAAATCCTATTGAAATTATAAAAATTTGTGTTATAGTGGAATTATAAAACTGATTTTTGCTTCATCATCCTATGAAAGGAGTTTCCTGATTATGGATACAAAGTTAGATCTTTTAAAACAAATTGCAAATGGTATGACGAAACAATTCGGTCCTGATTGTGAGATTGTGATTCATGATTTAACTCAAAATAATTTAGATAACTCAATTGTATATATCGAAAACGGTCACGTTTCAGGCAGACGTGTTGGAGACGGTCCCTCCACTGTTGTATTGGAAACCGTTCGCCGCAACCCTGAAGCAGTTCATGATAAGCTGGCTTATTTGACACGAACCTCCGATGGAAAAGTTTTAAAGTCTAGCACAATGTTTATTCGAGGTGATGATGGTAACATTGATTATATTTTTGCAGTAAATTATGATATCACGGGATTACTATTGATTGACCGATCACTAAAATCTTTTATCAATACCGAAGAAGCTACTAGAAATCCATCTAAAATTACTCATAATGTTAACGATTTACTAGACGAATTGTTAATTAAATCCGTTGAACTAGTTGGAAAACCAGTATCCTTAATGAATAAAGAAGATAAGATACTGGCCATTCAATTTCTAAACGATGCGGGAGCTTTTTTAATTACTCGCTCCAGTGACAAAGTCTCAAAATTTTTTGGAATCTCTAAGTATACGCTTTACAGCTATATCGACGTCAATAAAAACGTAACATAAATAAAATTTGGGAGGTATTTTTAATTTATGGAAACAATCAAATGGGCAGTCAATCATCTGCCAAAAACAGAGGATAATCAATTATCCATTATGGCACTTGACAACGTAACAAAAGCACGTACCTTTCACCGCAGCTTTCCTCAATATACGCAAACACCACTTGCCAAACTTGACAATTTGGCCTCTTTCCTTCATTTGAAGGGATTATACATAAAAGATGAATCCTATCGATTTGGTCTTAACGCATTTAAAGTATTAGGCGGTTCCTTTGCCATGGCTCGTTACATCGCTCAACAGTTAGGAAAAGATGTTTCTGAATTGCCATATGACGTACTAGTTTCCGATCAATTAAAAGAAGAATTTGGACAAGCGACTTTCTTCACTGCCACAGACGGAAACCATGGACGAGGTGTCGCATGGGCTGCCAATAAGCTGCGGCAAAAAGCGGTTGTCTATATGCCAAAGGGATCAACCCAAACTCGACTCGAAAACATTTTAAAAGAAAATGCCATCGCTACAATCGAAGAAGTCAATTACGATGAATGTGTTCGGATGGCTGCATCAGCTGCTGCCAATACTCCAAACGGGATCATCGTTCAGGATACTGCGTGGGACGGCTATGAAGACATTCCATCTTGGATTATGCAAGGATATGGAACAATGGCATTGGAAGCCAACGAACAATTAGAAGAGTACGGCTGCAAACGTCCAACTCATATTTTTATTCAGGCCGGTGTTGGTTCATTAGCTGGAGCTGTTCAAGGTTATTTTGCAAACCGTTATCCAGATGCACCTCCAAGAGTTATTGTCGTAGAAGCTTCCGAAGCTGCCTGCTTATACAAAGGTGCCGTTGCTGGAGATGGTAAGATTCGAATCGTAGACGGAGACATGCCTACGATTATGGCTGGTTTAGCCTGCGGAGAGCCAAATACGCTTTCCTGGGATATTTTAAAAAATCATGCTGATGTGTTTGTCTCTGCTCCTGATTGGGTAACAAGAAAGGGAATGCGTGTTTGCGCTGCTCCATTGAAAGGCGATCCGCAAGTGATTTCCGGAGAATCAGGTGCAGTCGGACTTGGACTTTTAATGAGTATTATGATGATGGACGAGTATAAAGAACTTCGTGATTATTTAGAGTTAAACGAAGATTCTCAAGTTCTTTGTTTCTCTACCGAAGGAGATACCGATCCAGAACGTTACAAAAATATTGTCTGGTATGGACTAGATAAATAGAAAGGAGATTGTCATGAACTTAGATTTTAACAAGATTAAAGAAGCTGCTCAAGGTTATGAGGCTGCTATGACCAAATTTTTACGTGACTTAGTAAAAATTCCTGGAGAAAGTGCAGGAGAAGAAGGCCATATCAATCGAATTGCAGAGGAAATGAAAGCGGTTGGATTTGATAAGGTTGAGATTGATCCAATGGGAAATGTTCTCGGTTATATGGGAACTGGTAAAACATTAATTGGATTTGATGCCCATATCGATACGGTTGGAATTGGCAATATTGCAAACTGGACCTTTGATCCATATGAAGGATTTGAATCCGATACAGAAATCGGTGGACGTGGAACTTCCGATCAGATGGGTGGAATTGTATCTTCCGTTTACGGAGCCAAGATTATGAAGGACTTGGGATTATTAAGCGACAAATATACCGTCCTTGTAACAGGAACTGTGCAAGAAGAAGACTGCGATGGACTTTGCTGGCAGTACATCATTCATGAAGACGGCGTACGTCCAGCTTTTGTTGTTTCTACTGAGCCAACCGATGGTGGTATTTACCGTGGACAGCGTGGACGCATGGAAATTCGAGTTGACGTAAAGGGCGTTTCCTGCCATGGCTCTGCACCAGAACGAGGCGACAATGCCATTTATAAAATGGCAGATATTCTTCAAGACATTCGTGCATTAAATGAAAATGATACAACGGGTGAAATCAAAGGGCTTGTTAAAATGTTAGACGAAGCCTATAACCCACAGTGGAAAGAAGCTCGTTTTCTTGGTCGTGGTACGATTACGACTTCCGAAATTTTCTTTACTTCTCCAAGCCGCTGTGCCGTTGCAGATTCCTGCTCCGTTTCCCTGGATCGCCGTATGACTGCTGGAGAAACATGGGAAAGCTGCTTAGAAGAAATTCGTATGCTTCCAAGCGTGAAAAAATATGGCGACGACGTTACGGTATCCATGTATGAATACGCACGTCCTTCTTACAAAGGACTTGTCTATCCAATCGAATGCTACTTCCCAACATGGGTGATTCCAGAAGACCATAAAGTAACAAAAGCATTGGAAACAGCCTATCACAATCTCTATGGAGAAACAAGAAGCGGAAGTGCAGAAACCGACGAAATGCGAAAAGCACGTCCTCTGACTGATAAATGGACGTTTTCTACAAACGGAGTGTCCATCATGGGACGGAATCAGATCCCTTGTATTGGTTTTGGACCAGGCGCAGAGGCTCAGGCACATGCTCCAAATGAAAAGACTTGGAAGGAAGACTTAGTAAAATGTGCTGCCGTCTACGCAGCGCTCCCAACCATTTACTGCGAATAATCCTGTTTCTATTATCCACGATTGATTTTATTTAAAAAGGAGTTTAACAATGAAAACATTACAAGACTATATTGATAAATTAAATTCTTTAAATTTCAAAGAAATGTACAATAACGATTTTTTCCTTACATGGGAAAAGACAGACGATGAATTAGAAGCTGTTTGGACAATTGCCGATGCACTTCGTTTTATGAGACAGAATAATATTTCCACAAAAGTATTTGAAAGCGGGCTTGGTATTTCTTTATTCCGTGACAACTCTACCCGTACTCGTTTTTCCTTTGCATCTGCCTGCAATTTATTAGGATTAGAAGTACAAGATTTGGACGAAGGAAAGTCTCAGGTTGCACATGGAGAAACGGTCCGTGAAACAGCCAATATGATCTCTTTCATGGCAGACGTCATTGGTATCCGTGATGATATGTACATTGGAAAAGGAAATGCATATATGCATGAGGTTGCAAATGCAGTAGAAGAAGGACATAAAGAAGGAATTTTAGAGCAGCGTCCTACTCTCGTAAATCTCCAATGTGATATCGACCATCCAACCCAATGTATGGCAGACATGCTCCATATTATCCATGAATTCGGTGGTGTGGAAAACTTAAAAGGTAAGAAGTTAGCCATGACTTGGGCCTATTCTCCTTCTTATGGCAAGCCATTATCCGTGCCTCAGGGTGTAATCGGATTAATGACACGTATGGGTATGGAAGTTGTACTTGCCCATCCAGAAGGTTATGAAGTTATGCCAGAGGTAGAAGAAGTAGCTAGAAAAAATGCAGAAAAATCAGGCGGTTCCTTCCGCAAAACAAATGATATGGCAGATGCTTTCAAAGATGCAGATATCGTATATCCAAAGAGCTGGGCTCCATTTGCTGCAATGGAAAAGAGAACGAATTTATATGGTGAGGGAGATTTTGAAGGTATTAAGGCTTTGGAAAAAGAATTGCTGGCTCAAAATGCACAACATAAAGACTGGGCTTGTACCGAAGAATTAATGAAAACAACAAAAGACGGAAAAGCACTCTATTTACATTGTCTTCCAGCCGATATTACAGGTGTGAGCTGTGAAACAGGTGAAGTGGACGCATCCGTATTTGACCGCTATCGCACTCCACTTTACAAAGAAGCTAGTTTTAAACCATATGTCATTGCAGCTATGATCTTATTAAGCAAGTTTGAGAATCCTGCTGCTATTTTAAAGAAATTAGAAGAGCGTGCCGCAGAAAGAAAAATGCAGTAGTGAAAAAGTGGAAAGGCTTTGGTATCAATTATGGAAAGAAAACGTATTGTAATTGCACTCGGAGGCAATGCCTTAGGAAATACATTACCAGAGCAAATGATTGCAGTAAAAATTACATCTAAGGCAATTGTGGACTTAATTGAACAGGGACATGAAGTAATTATTGCACATGGAAATGGACCGCAGGTAGGTATGATTAATAATGCCATGGCTGCGTTAAGCCGAGAAGATCCACTCCAGCCAAACACTCCTCTCTCCGTCTGTGTCGCAATGAGTCAAGCCTATATTGGATATGATTTACAAAATGCATTAAGAGAAGAGTTATTAAACCGAAACATCTCTGATATCCCAGTGGCTACTATGATTACACAGATTCGAGTTGATGCAGAAGATCCTTCCTTTTCTGTTCCATCAAAGCCAATTGGTCGTTTTTATTCCAAGGAACAGGCGATGGAGTTAAATCAAAAATATGATTATATTATGAAAGAAGACGCAGGACGAGGATACCGTCGTGTAGTAGCTTCTCCAAAGCCTATTCAGATCGTAGAAATTGGAGCAATTCGAGCTTTAGTCGAAGCAGGACAAGTCGTTATTGCTTGTGGCGGTGGTGGAATTCCTGTTACACTCAATGGCAACCATTTAAAAGGTGCCAGCGCCGTTATCGATAAAGACTTTGCCAGCTGTCTTTTAGCCACGGAACTGGACGCAGATTATTTAATTATATTAACTGCGGTAGAAAAGGTAGCAATTAATTTTGGAAAACCCGATGAACAGTGGTTATCGAAATTAACGGTGGAACAAGCGCAAAAATATATGGAAGAAGGTCAGTTCGCCCCTGGCTCCATGCTTCCAAAAGTGCAGGCGGCTGTCAACTTTGCTTCTTCGAAACCAGGGCGCACCGCATTGATTACGTTATTAGAAAAGGCAAAAGACGGCATTGCAGGAAAAACTGGAACAATCATTCAATTAACCGAAAAATAATAGTGAATCACCTTCCCTGTTATATATAAGAATAGAGTGAATCCTAGAAGAAAAATCTCTAGCGATTCACTCTATTTTTTACCGTTTGCTCGCTTTTTTTGGCTTTGGAATAATTAAATTTAATGTAATTGCAATGATTGTTGCAAGTACAACTGCTGATTTACCAAATACTAAAGTAACCCAATCTGGGAACATTGCCAATGATTCTGGAGCCGATGTAACTCCCATACCTACTGCCACTGCCAATCCTACAATGGATGTATTTCGATAATTCATTTCTTCCGTTGTAATTAACTTAATTCCAGTCATTGTAATCGAGGCAAATACAGAAATCGTAGCACCTCCAAGTACACACTGAGGAATTGTAGTTAATATTCCTGAAAACTTTGGAATCAATCCCGCAACTAAAATTAGTATTGCAGCAATTGAAAATACAACTCGATTCACTACTTTAGTAGTAGCAACAATACCTACATTTTGACTATATGTAGCACATGGAAGTCCTCCCATAACGGAACTGACTAAACTGCTTAGACCACTTCCAATAATTCCTCCTGACAATTCATCATCGGTAGGTTCACGATCCAAACCACCCATTGTCGTAGCGGAAAAATCTCCTACTGCCTGTACCGCATTAACAATAAATAAAATTACCATGGATACGATTGGAGATGGATCAAATGCAATTCCAAAATGCAGTGGTTCTGGAACCTGGAACCAACCAGCAGACGCTACTTTTGCAAAATCTACCATACCAAAGCAAAGCGCCACAATATATCCAACAATAATTCCAAATAAAATAGAAGCTAATTTAAAAATTCCTTTTCCAAAATGATTCAATGTGGTAACAACCACAAGTGTAATAATGGCTACCAACCAATTTTGCCAATGTCCATATGTTTCAGAACCTGTTCCTCCAGCCATATAATTAATTGCTGTAGGATATAAGGATAACCCAATTGTAAAAACAACGGTTCCTGCTACTAATGGTGGAAAGAATCTACGCAGCTTCTTTATGAAAATACCTACAATAATTACAGCAATACCACCACATATCTGCGCTCCCATAATCGTTGCGATGCTAAACTCTTGTGCAATCGTTTGCAGCAATGCCAAATAAGAAAAGCTGGCGCCCAATATAACTGGTAACCCAGAACTAATTCGAAACCATTTTTTTCCAATTGGATACAACTGTATAATCGTTGCTATTCCAGCAATCAACAATGAAGATTGAATTAATAATACCTTATCTTCTGGAGATAGATTTCCTGCATTTCCTGCAATAATGGCAGGGGTTACACACCCTACAATCATCGCTACTACATGCTGCAAAGCCAATGGAACAGCCTGTCCCATTGGAGGGGTTCCAGTCAATTCAAACACAGAACCTTGTGCTTTTGATTTTGTTTGTTTACTCATGAATTTTTATCCTCCAACTTTTCTTATTTATCACGTTTTTATATTCCAATTCGCTTGCGAATCTTAGCGCAGAATCAAGGGATATAATATTCTCCAAATCCCTGCACATCCTTACAGAGCGTTTATCAGATGGGAGAGCAATCCCCCATCTGATAAAAAACATGATAATAAAGATTCTGTTTCTATTATAGTATAAATATATAAATTTTTCAACAAAATTCCTGTTTTT
>DVHN01000037.1 GCA_018712075.1 Candidatus Fimimorpha faecalis | reverse complement strand
ACGTGGTGTGGAAGGGGAGGGTCAAATCTCCCCTATCCGATTGATTGAAAGCTGACGAAACTTTTTCGGAGTGATGCCGTGATATTCTTTAAAAACATGAATAAAATGGCTGCAATCACAAAAGCCTGTCTCCTGGCTAATATAGGATAAGTCCAAATCTGTGAATCGTAATAAATCTTCCGCTTTTTGAATACGGATTTGTTTAATAAAGTCCTTGCAAGATTGTCCATAATATTCTTTGAATTTTAGGGCAAAGTGAGAATAACTCATATGAAAATGTTCAGCAATGGAAGACACAGAAAGAGGTTCTTGATAATGCTGGATAATATATTCAGCAATGGATGCAAAGCGTTCATGGATCGAGTTTTTCTGTTGCTGTGGATTAATTTGAAATCCTTGTTTCTTCCAAATCTTAAGTAATTCTGCAATAATAAGACAATAATAAGAATGAATGATAATATCATATCCAAATTCTTTTTTGGAAATAACTTCAACTGACTTTTCAAATAAGTCTTTCAAAGGAAGTCCGTTTAGCATTTGCTTCGTAAAAACAATAGGAAGTTCTGGATTTTCCTGAACCATATGCAGAAGGCTGGACAAATTTGGAAGATTACTGTTTGTTAAGTTTAGATAGACAGGAGCAAATTTAATTACATAATACTGTAACGCAGGAGTTGTATGAAAAGAAATGGAGTGAATTACTTGAGGATGAAAGATTAGCAAATCTCCAGGCTGTAGTATAAAGGTTTGTGTTCCAGATTGAACACAGGCATCTCCGTTTAATAGATAGATAATCTCAATAAAATAATGCCAATGCGGTGTGATTGGAAATGGGTTTGTCTGGCTATTAAAAAGGAATGCTTCATAAGGGTTATTTAATGTATCGTTGTATTCAAAAATTGGTTTCATAATAATGTTCCTTATAAGAGATTTATACAATTTTTATCAATGTTTATTATATCATAAATGAAGGAGCCGTGGTATAGTTTTTATATAAAAGTTTTGTATTAGGACATAATAGAAAAATAATAGAAGAGATTTGTAATAAGAGATCTTTTCATAAAAAATAAAAACAACAGGAGGAAAAAATGGGAATTATTTTTGATGAAACAAACAAAGTGTTTTTATTAAATACGAAAAACACAACGTATGGAATTGCGGTTACAGACGGAATGTACTTGAATCATTTATACTATGGGAAAAAATTAGAAGATACAAATATTCGCTATTTGCTGCGAGAAAATGAACCTCCATTCATACCTTCGGTGAATCAAAGAGAAAAAAATTCATTTTTGGATATGGCTCCAATGGAATATCCAGAGACAGGAATGGGAGATTATCGAGAGAGTGCATTTTGTGTCAGAAGTGAAGGGGGACATCGAGCCAGTGAACTGTCCTATCAGAGCTATCAAATTATAGCTGGAAAACCTGAATTGGAAGGACTACCTGCTACATGGGGAGGAGAAGAAGACTGTACAACATTGGAATTATTCTGTAGAGATGAGACATTAGGGATGGAAGTTCAGTTACTCTATACCGTGTTTGAGGAGGAAGATGCCATTACTCGTTCTGTTATTGTAAAGAATGCAGGAAATTCAAACATCTATTTGGAAAAAGTATTGAGTACATGCTTGGATATGGATGACCGAAACTTTGAAGTGATTGGATTATTCGGCTCATGGGGAAGGGAACGGCATATACAGAGAATGCCTGTTGGATATGGAAGACAGAATATTGCTTCATTTAAAGGAGAGTCTGGTCATCAAGAGCATCCATTTATGGCATTAGTTACACCAGAAACAAATCAAGATATCGGAGAAGTCTATGCAATGAATTTTGTATATTCTGGTAATTTTATTGCTCAGGTAGAAAAAAATCAATTTGATTCAGTTCGAATGTTAATGGGAATTCATCCAGAAGGATTCACATGGAAGTTGGAACCAGGAGAAGTATTTACTGCTCCAGAGGTTGTAATGATTTATTCGGATGAGGGATTAGGAAAGATGACGAGAAGTTTTCATGACTTATACCGCAATCATTTAATTCGCAGCAGTTATCTTCATAAAAAAAGACCAATTTTAATTAATAATTGGGAAGGAACTTATTTTAAGTTTAATGAAAGAAAACTTTTAGATATCGCACAAGAAGCTTCCAAGCTGGGAATTGAAATGTTAGTAATGGATGATGGATGGTTTGGACATCGTGAAAACGATGATAGTTCTTTAGGCGATTGGTTTGTCAATGAAGAAAAGTTGAAAGGCGGATTAAACAAGTTAGTAGAAGATGTGAAAAAAACGGGAATGTCATTTGGAATTTGGGTAGAACCTGAAATGATTTCTCCAGACTCTGAATTATATAAAAAACATCCAGATTGGGCATTACAAATTCCAGGACGTGAGATTACACAAAGCCGTGCACAATATGTATTAGATCTTTCCCGAGATGAAGTAGTGGATGCCGTTTATGAAATGATTGCCAACGTATTAAGAAGCGCAGACATTCAATATGTAAAATGGGATATGAATCGCCAATTAACAACGATGGGAAGTTTCCAGTGGCCAGCAGATCGCCAAGGAGAATTGTATCACCGTTATGTACTTGGAGTATATAAAATGCAAGAACGATTGACCAAAGATTTCCCATATATTTTGTTGGAAAATTGTTCTAGTGGAGGGGCACGCTTTGATCCAGGAATGTTATTTTACAGTCCACAAATTTGGTGTTCGGATGATACGGATGCAATTGAACGTTTAGCAATTCAAGAAGGAACTGCATTGATCTATCCAGTATCTACAATGGGAGCTCATGTAAGTGTATGTCCAAATCATGCGGTTGGACGTGTCACACCGTTTGAGACGAGAGGAAACGTCGCATTACTTGGTACGTTTGGATATGAATTAGACATTACAAAGTTAACCGAGGAAGAAAAGGAAAAAGTAAAAGTACAAGTACAGAATTATCATAAGTATAATGATTTGATTCGAGAAGGGGATTATTATCGTCTGGCATCCTATGCAGAAAATGGATGTTATGATAGTTGGATGATTGTGGATAAAAATAAGAAAAGAGCACTTGTTTTCTATGTGCAAGTACTTGCCCGAGCGAATGCCAAGAGTAAATATATGAGATTAAAAGGTTTAGATCCAAACCAATCTTATCAGATTGATGGAAATCATTATTTGGGAAGCACATTGATGAACGCAGGAATCTCAGTATCAGCTGAAATCGGAGATTTTAGAAGTAAATTAATTTTTGTGGAAGCAGTTTAATTACTTGATTTAAGCACTAATAAAGGGGAGTTTTCTCCCCACCATTAGTGCTGTTTTTGTTTCTCCAAAATCAATTTTGTTAAACGTATTCCAACTTCATAACTTTTCTTTAAAAACATAGACTGATCGGGTTCATTGCAAGACAGCTCCAGTACTAGTGGAAGTTTATAATATAAAGGAAGATTGTATAGAAGTGGAAATAGTGTATATAAATGTAAGAATTTTGTAATGATTGAGTACTTGTACTTTGGTTTTGTTATGGTATAATTTTTTACATTAGATTATTATATAGAAAGAGAGGAAAACGAGTGAAAAACCAGAAAAAACCGAAGAGAAAAATTTTTGTTATTATATTTGGAATTCTAATTTTCCTTTTTCTTGTTTTAGCAGTTGTGTATGGTGTTTGGAAAAGCTATTATAACAAAAGTAACTATATTAAAGATGAAGATGTTTCTATTTATTATGAAGACCAAACAACGCAAGAAGGATCAACGGAAGAATCAACCGAAAATAGTACATTATCGGAAGAAGATGCTGCCAAACTGGAATCAGAATTAGCAGAACTAGATCATGTAGACACTGCTAATAGTAATGAAGTTTACAATATTCTATTAATTGGTTCGGATCGTCGTGATACGAGCTGGTATGGAAATTCAGATTCTATGATTTTGATTTCAGTTAATGAATCCAAGAAAAAAATTTATATGACCTCTTTTATGCGTGATTTATACGTCGTAATTCCAAATATTGGGGCAAGGAAATTAAACTCTGCCTACGCCAGAGGTGCAGGACCTCTGCTTGTACAGACATTGGAAGAAAACTTTAAGATTGATATTAATAATTACGCAAGTGTAGATTTCACGTCTATGTCACAGTTGATTGATTTAGTTGGAGGAGTCGATCTAGAATTATACCAAGAAGAAGCAGATTATTTGAATAATTCCATTGGAACAAATTTTACAGCAGGTATGGTTCATATGAATGGAGAACAGGCATTGGCGTTTTCCCGTATTCGATATGTGGGATATTATGACTATGAACGTACTTCCAGACAGCGTCGTGTATTAGAACAGGTAATATTAAAGGCAAGACAGTTGGATCTTGGACAATTAAATAATTTGATTAGCAATGCGTTGCCACTTATTTCTCATAATATTCCAGAAGGAGAATTGGCAGGAAAGTTGTTAAAGATTCCAGAATGGATTCAGTATGAAATTGTACAAGATCGTGTCCCATATGATGGATTGTACTCTTATCTTGGACAGGATATCGTTCCGAATTATGCCGAGACAATTCAACGGCTTCATAATACAATTTATGGACAATAATAAAATGAAACGAGAAGCGGATTACAGCCAGCTTCTCGTTTTGTATAACTATGATTTGTTTTAGCGAAAATTAAGAAAGATAGAATTATGAAAAAAATATTATTATTGAGATATAGGAACAATAATGTTAAAATAATTGCGAAGCAATGAAAAAATGATTATACTGTGTTTGTGAAACTGGCATATATAGTAAGAAATCATTACTGTTTGATGGTATTATAAGTGTACATAGAATGGAGGAAAAAATGTTAACGAGAAAAGCGATGAAAAAAAGAGCGAAAAAATCAGTAAAAAAGCATTACTGGATTTTTGTTGCCGCTTGTCTGATTTCTGCCTATTTAGGAACCGAATTTGCAGGTTCTTTAACGTTTATGGAACAAAATCAGGGGATAAGAGAAAATACAACAGAGGTTATTACTGTGGGAAGAAATGATTCTCCAGGATTAGTGGATGCGGTTCGTGCCGCATTGGAGGGAGATGAAGAATCAGGAAGACAAATTGCAGAACAGATTAAACAAGAAGAAGTAGAACAGGAAAATCAAGTATTAGGAAGAAGTCGGGGAGTTTTAGCATCTATTGTGAATAATGTTACTTCAGGTTCCATACTTGTAACGATTATTTCGGCAATGAATTCAATTCTCAATTCTCCAAGTATTACAACAATGATTTTAATATTAGTTGGAATGATATTAGTTGGAGCTTTTTGGTTTTTTGTAACGAATACATATGGCGTAATTTTGCGGAGATTATTTTTAGAGGGAGCCACTTATGAAAAAGTGCAGGTTCAGAAGTTTTTGTATCTGATTCATGTAAAAAAGTGGTTTAAAGCTTCCTGGGTTATGTTTGTGACAGGTATGTATCAGCTTTTTTGGTCATTTACTATTATAGGAGGAATTATTAAATATTTCTCTTATAAGATGGTTCCATATATTGTTGCAGAAAATCCAGATCTTTCTGCAAAAGAAGCAATTACACTTTCTCGTAAGATGATGAAAGGGCATAAATGGGAATGCTTTGTTTTACAACTTTCTTTTATTTGGTGGTATTTTTTTGGAGTTTTGACAATTGGACTTGGGAAGATTTTGTTTACAAATTCCTATTGGACTGCAACGTTTACACAGTATTATATTCAACTTCGTAAGTTAGCAAAAGAAAAAGAAATTCCTGGAGCTGAATTATTAAACGATACTTATTTATATGAAAAAGCATCTCAGGAAGTGATCAATCAAACTTATGCAGATGTGTTGGAAGTAATGGCAAGTCCTGTAGAGGAATTAAAAGAGTTAAAGGGAATAAGGAAATTTTTAGCAAATTGGTTTGGAATTTTACTTGTAGGATCAAAAAAAGAATTGGAATATGAAAAAAGTCAGATGAGACATGTTAGAATTGCAGGCTTAAAAGAAGCAGTAGAAGGAAAGGTGTATCCAAACCGATTATTCTCCATACCAGAGAAAAACAAGCGTAAGAAAGTAGAAATGATTTATTATATGCGTCATTATACGATTTGGTCACTTGTTTTGATGTTTTTTATTTTCTCTTTTATTGGATGGTTATGGGAAGTAAGTTTACATTTAATTACAGATGGAGAATTTGTAAACCGAGGAGTATTACAAGGACCATGGCTGCCGATTTATGGAACGGGAGGAATGTTAATTCTGATTTTATTAAATAAATTTAGAAAAAAACCAGTCCTTCAATTTATACTTACAGTAATTCTATGTGGATGTGTGGAATATTTTACAGCTTACTATTTGGAACTTACCCATGGAGGAGTTCGATGGTGGGATTATAGCGGATATTTCCTAAATTTACATGGACGTATTTGTGCGGAAGGATTGTTTGTATTTGGAGTTGGAGGTATGGCAATTGTATATTTCCTTGCTCCACTATTAGACAATCAGATTCGAAAAATTAAATTAAAAATCTTAGTTCCAATCTGTCTTGTCTTGCTTGCTATTTTTGCAGTGGATCAAGTTTATTCTAAAAAGCATCCAAATACAGGGGAAGGAATTACCGACTATGCAGTCATTAGGAATCAAAATCAAATTAATATATAGCAAAGCATATTTTGTATAAAATTTTATGAATGAATTTTGCCTTTTTGGAAAATGATAGGATAGTAAAGAGGATGTACAAGGGTTCGGAGAAGTATGATAAGTGCTGATCCGAATCCTGCTCCAAGACTTGCGAGTCTTGAATTTTTGCAAGGAGGCAACGAATTTATGGTAGATATACAAAAAGCTGCGATCATTGGATGTGGATTTGTTGGTTCTACAATTGCGTATTCATTGATGCAGAAGGGAATTTTCTCTGAATTAGTATTAATTGATGCAGATCATAAAAAAGCAGAAGGGGAGGCTATGGATATTAGTCATGGCCTGCCTTTTTCTCATGCCATGGATATTTATGCAGGAGAGTACAAAGATATTAAAGATGCAGCAGTAATTATTATTACTGCTGGGGCAAATCAAAAACCTGGAGAAACTCGTTTGGATTTAGTGCAGAAAAATGCTAGAATTATGAAATCCATTATCGGAGAGATTAAAAAAGCAGATTGTGAAGGAATTCTCTTGATTGTTTCCAATCCAGTTGATGTTTTGACCCATGTTGCTTTAAAAGAGTCGGGTTATTCTCCAAAGAGAGTAATTGGTTCAGGAACTGTTTTAGATACTGCAAGATTAAAGTATCTATTAAGCGAAAAATTAAAAGTAGATAGCCGCAATATTCATGCATTTATTATTGGAGAACATGGAGACAGTGAACTGGCGGTTTGGAGTTGTGCAAATATTTATGGCATTGATGTACAACAATTTGGCAAGTTACGAGGATGCGAAAACTTCCAAAATGAGATGGATGAAATCTATCATGCTGTTCGAGACAGTGCGTATGAAATTATTGAACGAAAAGGAGCAACCTATTATGGAATCGGTATGGCAGCAGCCAGAATTGCAGAGGCAATTGTTAGAGATAGTCATACCGTAGCACCAGTTTCCGTCCTATTAGATGGAGAGTATGGTTTATCCGATTTATGTTTGAGCATTCCAACCATTATAGGAAGAGATGGGGCAGAACAAGTATTAGAAATTGAATTTAACA
>DVHN01000036.1 GCA_018712075.1 Candidatus Fimimorpha faecalis | reverse complement strand
TTGATGTAAGCAGTTTGGCTTATTACAGAGCGGTGTATACTCCATCGTTTCCTTATCTACATAATAAATATAATATCCAACGATGATATAATATCCATCCTCCACTTCCACTATAGGATGAGTCTCCGAAGTTAAATCATAATATTCTGATTGAAAATCTGTTTCTAGATTAAATTCTTCATTTTCCACTGCTATTTGATCCGATCCACAAGCTGTTAAAAATAATACTAGCATACATAAAATAAGCAATATTTTTTTCAAAATTTAATACCTCCTAGTATAATAATGGTGTAGTCAATCAAGACTACTTGGTTAATAAATCTCTATAAATCAGATAACAGAAGAAGGTGTTCTTCCTTCATCAGATGTTATCAAAAAATACTGATCATGTCTGACGGTTCCTGATAGACACCGGATAAAACATAAGATATTATCCTTAGGATAGGGCAAAGAATGCATACCTCCTTGGGAGGCTGATTCTTATCAGCCGATACCTATCATTAAGTCAATTCGTCCATTCGACAGGATTTTATGTTTTAGTTGATTGGGAGCCCGAAAGCTATACCTGTATCACATGCTAGATTGTGTACCTGTCCATTTGGAAATGGAACCCTATCAGAAAGGAGTTTTCTCTCATGGCAAACAAAGTTATTCTTCATCTTGATGATTTATTCCTCTCTGTTGGTATTGATGTCAGCGCTGACTTCTCCTGGATATCTATTGCTCTGCCTAACCAACAATTCGTAGGAAAACCTTATAAAATCCTACACAATAAAATGAATTCCCTTACAACCGCTGTTTCCAAAATAAAAGAAGCAGAAGAGTTGTATTCTTTGGGAAGTCGCATTTTCTTTGAATCCATGAGAATTTATCATTCCCCACTCTTCTGCTATCTTCGTGATAAAGGTTTTAACTGCTCAGTTATTAATCCTATCATCACTAAGAATAATACAAATATCAATATACGAAAAGTACATAATGACCGTTTTGATTCAAAAAAAGCTGCTTTAGCTGGCTTGAAGCCAGATTGAAAGGTTTCTCTTATGCCTTCTGACCTTTCCCTCAACTGTCGTAACCTTTGTCGTGAATACTATGATTTAATGGACAATCGCAGTGTTTATGTGAATAAGCTTTAGGGAAAATTACGCATGGCTTTCCCACAATACCTTGGCATTTTTTCCAAAGTTACTACCAATACATCCCTTACATTATTGGAAAACTATACCTCCCCATCCGCCTTTATTGAAGCAGACAGGCATGAGATCATTGATACCATTAAATCAACTGCACGCTTTGGCCTTACCTATGCCCAGAACAAGTATCATGCCACTATCCAGACTGCAAATGAAGCAAACAAATTCGGTTACATCATTGACAATAATATCAAGCGTATCCAGCTATATATTCGTTTTATCCATAAATACGACAAAGAAATCGCCAGCATACTCGATGTCCTGCATGAGCTGGTGGATACACACGAGGGTACAGATTTTGTAAATCAGATCCATTTGATTGAAACCTTTAAGGGTGCAGGTTTTTTATCTGCTGTATCTCTCATGGGAGAGATCGGCGATTTTTCTACTTTTTCAAAGCCAAAGCAACTTTTTGTCTACTTTGGTCTTGATCCAGCAGTCAAACAATCTGGCAAATTTGAAGACACAAGGATTCAAATGTCCAAGAGAGGCTCTGCTATTGCCAGACGGGTGACTCATACACTGGCGTTACAAAGCATCCGTACATCCCGCACAGGAGAAACCAAAAATCCAGTACTCCGTGATTACTAAAAAATATGAATCAAAGCTTGTAGCCATGGGCGCTGTTTCGCATAAGGTATGCAACATCCTGTTTGCGATATTCAGAGATAACAAACCTTTTAAGATCATTCCTCCATAGGAGCATAACAAACAATACAATGCTGCTAAATGCGACATAGCTGCATAAAATACTGTAAATCCAACGAATCAATATCTTTTTGAAAAATGATAGTTTCATCAAGGGGAAAGTCTACCCTTTTTTAGGAGAAAAATATTTTTCATTTATCTATTGACATTTATTAGCTGGACTTATATATTCAAATATTTTTATTCAAATTTTATAAATTTTGCAAATATTTTTTACATTACCTATTGATAATTAAACTTCAACATTTCTTAATCTTCAACTCTTACTACACCATTAATAGTATATATCTAATACTGCCACCACAATTATTATTTATTATATCACAGGTACTTCACATGCATCTCCCCACACAGCTGTTCCATTTGTAATAGTAAATTCTCCTCTTGCTTTTTCTGCTTGAACTCCAGATTTTTGTGCAACCGCTGTGCAACTCGTTGCATAATTACTTGTATATCCATAATGTTCTTGACCACCATTATAGATAAAAACTGCTGTAACATTCATTCCACACGCTACTGATGCAGTTGCCGTTGCTATTGCCTCATTTGTTACATTATCAATCGTTGCCGTCCCAGTCGCACTAAATTTAGTTGTGCTTCCACTTATACTTGTTGAATTTCTGCTTGCAAACGCTGGAACAAAGTTACTAAGTGTCATAATTCCTACAAGTGCAATCGCCACAATTTTCTTTCTCATATAGTTATCCTCCTATTTCTTCATTCTTATTTATGGTGGCAGTATAGAATCACATAAATTAAAATTATTA
>DVHN01000035.1 GCA_018712075.1 Candidatus Fimimorpha faecalis | reverse complement strand
CCTTATAAAATCAGGGCTGAAGATTCCGAGAAGTTATATTTAAAAAAGGGAGGAAGAATTCCAGCCAGTATGGCGTTACTTGGTAATTTACTTCGTATAAAACCAGTGATTATATTAAAGGATAGTGTATTAGAACAGTTGGGAAAAGCAAGGGGACGTAAGGATGGACTGAAGATGCTTTGTGCACAAATGGAAGAGGCGGAGATTGATTTAAGTTTTCCAGTATACTTTGGGTATACGTTAGATCCAGAGCCAACCAAACAATTTCAAGCTGAGATGGAACAAAAATTTCAATTAAAAAATACAAAATTATATCCAGTGGGAGGCGTAATTGGAACACATGTAGGTCCCAATTGTGTGGCAGTAGCTTTTGCAGTAAAGGATAAACAATAAGTAACTTTATTTAAGAGAAGAGGAGCTCAATGAAAAAAATATTAGCAGCAGCATTAGTAGGAGTATTTCTTTTATCAGGATGTGGAAAAATGCAGGAAATTCCTGAATTACAGGCTCAAGATACAATGTATAATAAAATGGTTCATTTAGAATTTCCTCGTATGGCAGGTGGAACTAGGGATGGATATACGACAGTATTTTCAGATATTGGTTTAGATGGAGTAAAAGAATACTTAACGATTTATGCACAGGAAAATGAAACAAATCAAATTGAAGTGGTAGATGAAAATAAAATAGTTGTAGAAGTGCCAATGGAAGATGGGAACAGATCGCTTATGTATTTTACAGAACAGCCAGAATTGAGGGAGAGTTCTGGTAAAGAAGCAGAAACATTTGAACATGCTTATTTATTTTCTGGATTTGAAGCTGCCATTAACAGTAAAGTAAAAGATGTCACGCATGTGATTCTGCCGTTTCATTTAATGGAGGATGAGAATTTAGAAAGTCCGCTTGATACAGTGGAGGTTGGAAAACAATACAAAGCAGCGTATTCTATGGAGCAATTTCGATTATTCTACAAGCGATATTGTGAAAATTATGGAATCCAATATGAAGATTGCGTAACGATGCAGCCAGAAATGGGAAGATTGGAAATTCAATATCCGCTCATTCGTTCGGATTCAGAAAGAGATTTAACAAATCTGGATAAAAATCGGATTACGCAGACTCTTGTTATGGTATTTCGGCAGGATGGAGAACAATTAACATTTACGATTGAAATTGAAGCTGCAAAACGGGGAGAATAAGAAATATAAGGAGAGAACAGGAATGAGTATTCGACTAATAGCAGTAGATTTAGATGGAACATTTTTGAAAAAGGATCATGTGACAGTATCGCAGCGTAATATTCGGGCAATAAAATTAGCTGTGGAGAAAGGGATCATTCCAGTAATTGCAAGTGGACGTACATTATCCATTATGAGAGGTGTTTTAAGGCAAGTACCAATGATCCAATATGCAGTTATTTCTAATGGAGCTTCTGCTTTAAAGATTGGTACAGATCAACCAATGTTTGTGGATGGGATTCCATATGAAAAGTGGATGGAAATCTGTAATATTATGGACAGAAACCATTCCATCTATGAGATATTTTATAATACAAAAAGCTATATGGAGAAAACTATGTGGAGCCAATACAAGAACCCTTATTTACAAAGGGAATTTTTGGAGGAATTAAAATCAGGAATTACTGCCTGTGATAATTTAAAAGAAGAGTTAAGAGCATGTACAATTGAGAAAATCAGTTCCATTTATACACCAGAAGAATTTTGTGATTCATTGGAAAAAGAGATTCTGAAATATCAAGATATGGAAATCACTACATCTGTACCTGGAAATATGGAATTAAATATGGGAGGGGTGAGCAAAGGAACTGGTTTAAAACAACTCTGTGATAGATTAAATATTCGGGCAGATGAAGTTATGGCATTTGGAGATGCAGATAATGACTGTACGATGCTCCAATGGGCTGGATATTCTTTTGCTATGGGAAATGCTTCAGAAGAAGTTAAGAAATGTGCAAAATACATAACGGATACCAATGAAAAGGATGGAGTTGCAAAAGCAATTGAAACATATGTTTTAAGAAAGGAGTAAGATAGATGGCGTTACTTCATGTGAATTTTTTCTCAGATGTACTGGGGATGTGTATGAATATGGATGTAATTTTACCGCAGCAAACAAAAAATCAAATTGGAATGAAGGGGACTCGTAAAGACGGAAAAATCCCGACACTTTATTTATTGCATGGAATGAGTGACGATCACACGATTTGGCAGAGACGTACTTCGATTGAACGATATGTAAGTGAAATGGGAATTGCTGTTATTATGCCAACAACTCATTTGGGATGGTATACGAATACGACATATGGCTTGAATTATTGGACATTTATTTCAGAAGAACTTCCGATGATTTGTCGTTCTTTTTTTGCCAATTTGTCAGAGCGCAGAGAAGATACTTTTGTAGCAGGATTGTCCATGGGAGGATATGGAGCATTTAAGTTAGCTCTTGGAGCGTCTGATACGTTTGGAGCAGCAGCCTCATTGTCTGGAGCCTTGAATGCAAGAAGGAGAGAGACAGATTCCCATGCTAGAACTCAGCGCACTTTTTGGGAGGGAATTTTTGGACCGCTGGATCAAATAAAAGGAAGTTCCAATGATTTAATGACGCTTGCAGAGCAATTGATACAGTCAGGAAAACCGTTGCCAAAATTATTTATGTGGTGCGGAACAGAGGATTTTCTGTTAGAAGAAAATGAGATGATGTATCAATATTTTAAAGAAATGGGGTTTGATGTAACCTATACAAAAGGACCCGGAGGACATCAGTGGGAATGCTGGGATGAACAAATTCAGAATATATTGAAATGGCTGCCAATCCGATCAGAGAAGCATGAATAAAAATCTCTTAATATAAAACAAAATTCTTATATAGAAAAAGGGGTGCGATGACTTCTTTTCAATATCTAAGAATTTTGTTTTTTAATTATATAATTGTTTTTTTATGTTAATGGGAAATTCCTCCCAACTACAAAAAATGCTTGAAAAAGTAATCATATATGCTTATAATTAGAAAAGAGTAATTCTGTGAAGATGTATGAAAAGAGGAGAAAATAGATATATGATTGATTTACATACTCATATTCTTCCAGGCGTTGATGATGGTTCTCCTTCTATAGACGAATCTTTGGTAATGGCTGATATGGCAGTGAATAGCGGAGTAGATACAATTGTTGCTACCTCTCATGGTTGTAGTAATAATATAAATATACAAAGATATTGGAATGCCTATCAACAGTTAAAAGATGCATTGGAGAAACGTCATATTCCGTTAAAATTAATAGCTGGAATGGAGATTTTTCTAACAGAAGATGTGTTAGAAGCGATTAAGAGCAAGAGTTTATTATCGATCAATAATACGAAATACCTTCTAGTAGAATTTGATTTTGAAGAGGAAGCATGGGTGGCAGAATATTATCTGCAAATATTAAAGGAAGCGGGATATCATCCGATTATTGCCCATCCAGAACGGTATCATTTCATGCAAAGGGATCCATCATTGGCTTATTACTGGGTACAACAAGACTATATACTACAGGCAAATAAAGATAGTATATTAGGAAGATTCGGGAGTAACTGTCAGAAGTTAGCTGTTGAACTTTTGAATCATAACTTAATCCAAGTTGTAGCGAGTGATACACATGGGATACGAAGGAGAACCCCCCGTATGGACGGAATACAGGCATTATTGAAAAATGAATTTTCGCCGTTGTGTGCAGATATGTTTTTAAATGAAAACCCTAGACGAATTATTCAGGGAGAAGAAGTCTATACATTCCCGCCAAGATTATTTTAAAATATACGGAGTGAAGAAAGGAAAAAGAGATGAAACTAGTACGTTGGCTCGCTTTTGTTGCAGCAATTGGAACAACAGCGTTGTTTGTAGTATTTTGGGAGTTTTGGGTTAAAAAACAAGATACCATAGGACCAGTGATCACTTGTGAAGAAGAAAGTTATTCTGTCCCAATAGATGCTACAGAAAAAAAATTATTAGATGGAGTAGAAGCATGGGATGAAGAAGATGGGGATGTGACAGATTCTCTTTTAATTGAGAAGAAAAAGATTATTCCTGACACAAAGGATTTTATACTTACATGTGTAGCTATGGATTCCAGTAATAATGTTTCAAAATATGAACGTACCATTACCTATGAGGATTATCATTCTCCCCACTTTATAGCAAAACAGCCGCTTCGATTTGTAGTTGGAGACGAGGATTCATTGCTTAGTAATTTTAAAGCAGAGGATTGTATGGAAGGGGATATTACTAGCCGAATCAAATTAGAAAAAACAAATGGAAGTTCAAATGGAGAAGGGATACAGACATATGAATTATCAGTAGCGAATCATTTAGGAGATGTGGCTACACTTCCAATATCAGTGGAATTTTATACCGATACATATGAGGATCGTTTGTATTATCCGAATATTTATTTAACCGATTATATTTATTATATTGAAAAAGACAAGAAATTTAGTCCGAGAAACTTGCTAAAACAAATACAAATTGGTGCAACTATTTATGAGTATGACAAAGACGATAAAAAGTTTTATGAGATGGAAGAGGTAGAGAAGGAAGACGGAGAAGGCACCGAGTTGAAAAAAAAGAAAAAAGGTGAAGAAATTTCTGGAAAAGATGTGGAATATAAATCGGATGTAGATACATCAAAAAAGGGAGTTTATACAGTACAATATTCTTATCAGGCAGAAAACGAAAGATTGGGTACTACGCAGTTAATTGTAGTAGTGGAATAAAAACAAAAGTAAAAAGAGAGATGCAATGTCTTTGAAGGTATGCTGTATGGAATATGGCATTAGGAGGTAAAGATGGAAAACAACCAAGCGAGTATGAGGAGTGCCAGTCAGGAAACTTCCATAGATATTATTTTTTTGGTTCGAGCAGTTTTGAAAAACTGGTGGGTAATTTTATTAACAGCTTGTATAGTTGGTATGTGGGTTTATATGGGAATTTCTATGTTAAAAGTACCACAGTATCATTCGTCCGCTACATTGATTATAGCAAGCAAAAATCAAAATAATATATATAGAGATACTGTAGTTGAAAAGGCCGCAAATCAGTTTCAACGAATTTTTACGAGTGATGCATTAGAAAATACAATTATAAAGAAACTAGGAAAAAATAGTTTGCCAGGCACATTAAGTGCAGAAATTGAGGAGGCGACTAATTTATTGATTGTAACAGGAACTTCTTCAGATCCGATGGATGCTTATCAGATTGTATCGGCTGCATTGGAGAACTATATGGTAGTCTCTGATTATGTTGTTACTGATTTTGTATTAGAAACAATGAGAGAACCAGAAATACCAATGCAGAGTGCAGATGTGACATTGGCAAGAACAATGGCGATAAGAACAGCTGCAATTACATTTTTGGCAGCTGCGGTATTTATTGCATTTGTATTTTTGATGAGAGATGATATAAAGAATGAGAAGCAGGCAAAAAATGCGTTGGATATTCCGTTGTTTGCTACTGTTTATTTTGAGTCCAAAAGGAATCTTTTTACGAGAAAAATGAGAAAGAAGAAAAATAGTATTTTGATTACAAATACAAACGTCAGTTTTTCTTATAAAGAAACAATAAGTAAGCTTGCTACAAAACTGGATTATCAGGCGAAAAAAGAAGGAAAGAAAGTTGTTCTAATTGCGAGTGTTTCAGAAAATGAAGGAAAGTCAACAATTGCTTCGAATTTAGCACTGGCATTGGCAAAGAAACAAAAAGATGTACTGCTTATAGATACTGATTTACGAAGACCTGCACTTTATAAAGTATTTGAGATGAAAATTGAGAAAGATCAGGAAATTGGTAATTATTTAGTGCCAAAAAAATCTTCTAATAATGAAAAAAACCAAGTAAAGATATGGAAGAAAGAAGAGACATTAAGAGAGTCCAATACAGGATTGTATTGTCTATTTGGAACGAAAAAGTATGGGAATTCCGATCGTTTGATCCATTCTCCAGAGATGAAACAGTTAATTCAAAAAGCAAAAGAATCTATGGACTATATTATATTGGATTCACCACCAGGTATGGTTGCATCTGATGCAGAGTTATTAGCGCAGCAATCGGATATGATTCTTCTAGTCGTTCGTCAAGGAGTTTCTGGTGCAGGAGAGATTAATGATATGACAGATAATTTATTGAGTGATAACCAGGTAATTATGGGAACCGTTTTTAATGCTGTAAAATCCAGGGTTATTCCATGGAATGGACAATATGGATATTCCAGTGGTTATTATGGAAGTTATTACAAGAGTTACGATAAATCGAAGAAGAATCAGGAAAAGGCAGGTGGGGCAAACAATGCAAATATACAATAATGAGGTCCAGACCAGTGATACACAGGAATATATTGATATCGCAAAAGTACTGGATGAAATTTGGACAGAATTTCTTCGGCATTTAGGCAGTATTACCGTTTTGTTTCTATCAATTGTTGCAATCGTTTGTGCCTGTCTTTGGTTTCGTTATGAACCAGTTTATGAAGCATATAGTACATTTGTAGTATCTAGTGGTCAAACCGCAGAAGCAGATATTGCTCTTGCACTGCGTCTTGCTAATTCATTTGAACATGGTTTTGTAGATTCTGGATTAAAAAGTAATATTGAAGATGAACTGAAAATGGATTGGGGAACTGATTTTCAAGCAGATGTCGCAGCCACTATTTTGGAAGATACAAATTTTGTTACAATTACAGTACATTCAAATGATGGAGTTATAGCACAAACAATATTGGAGTTGATTCAAGAATATTATCCAGATATTGCGAAACAGATTGCTGGAAATATTACATTTACATCTATTGATGCAACAGGAATTTTAACAGATCCAACCAATCCATTTCAATGGTCTACTGTTATATTAGAAGGTTGTGCAATTGCTCTTGTAGTAGTTGTAGTCATTTTATATCTTTATGTGACAAACAAAAAGACGATTCACAGTGCTGGAGATATTAAAAGTCATCTCAATGCTTCTTGTATTGGGACAATTCCAGTTACAGGTTTTAAAAGAAGAAAGAAAAATGCCAATCCATTGTTAGTAATTACGAATGATAGAGTGCAGCAGTCATATAAAGAAGCGATTCATACGTTGCGGATTCGAATAGAAAAAGTCATGGAACGAGAAGAAAAGAAAGTGATTCTTGTGACAAGTTCTTTGCCAAATGAAGGAAAGTCTACCATTTCAGTAAATTTAGCTCTTTCCATCGCCAGTAGAGGTAAAAAAGTATTGTTAATGGATGGAGATTTACGTGCTCCGTCTGTACATAAATATTTTACAAATGAACAGATGAAAAAAAGAAAAAAAGGGTTGTCTGATATACTTCTAAATAATGGAAATATAAAAGATGCTATTTTTTCCCCATCGATTCAAAACTTAGATGTGATTTTAGGGGGAGAAAGAATTGAAGATCCGAGTAAAATTTTAGCAGGAAAACAACTTCAATTATTGTTAGAAGAAGTAAGAAAATCATATGATTATATCATTTTTGACTCTTCTCCTGCGACTATGTTATCGGATACTACTGCGATTGCAGGAATGATGGATGCGGTGTTGTTTGTAATTCGTCAGGATTATACAAAGATTCAATATGCTCAGGAGGGATTGGCTTTATTAAATGAAAGTGGAATTCTTTCTCTTGGCTGTGTTATGAATTATGCAGAAGCGGGACTGAGTCATTATGGATATGGCTATTATGGATCTCGCTATAATAAATATCGTTATAGCAGATATGAACGATATTATGGAAAAGAGGATTAAAGAAATGCTGGAGGATAGCTCCTATAAAAGACTAGTGTATTTGGGATAGTGAGAGAACTAGTTTTTTATAGGAGCTATTTTGTGAAATAAATTAAATTCAAGAATATGGATATATAGAAATGAATCTTCTAAAAAAAGAGAGAAGATTAGAAAACCGCTTTGAAAATAATGGGATGTTAAGCCGCAATAATCTTACAATAATCAGCAGAAGCTATTGCGGTATTTTGTTAAAGGAGAATGAATAATAGTAGATACTTCCAAAATTTCATGATAAAATGAGAACAATATTAAACTTCAAATAAAAGTTGAGAAGTCTTGTAAAAAAGAAAGATTTTATTTTGAAACGGAGGTAAAAATGCAAAATTATTTATATTCAGGAGAAGTTGGATTGCAATATCATTTGCAGATACGAAAAGGAGAAATTGGACGTTACGTAATTCTACCAGGGGATCCGAAGCGCTGTGAGAAGATTGCCCGATACTTAGACCATCCAAGGTTGATTGCAGATAATCGAGAGTTTGTAACTTATACGGGTTACTTAGAGGGAGAGATGGTAAGTATAACATCCACAGGAATTGGAGGTGCATCTGCAGCGATTGCGATGGAGGAGTTAGTGCAATGTGGAGCAGATACATTCATACGAGTAGGAACATGTGGAGGAATGGAAAGAAACGTAAAAGGTGGAGACGTCGTAATTGCAACAGGATCGATTCGTATGGAAGGAACTAGTCGAGAATATGCTCCAATTGAATTTCCAGCGGTTGCAAATTTAGATGTAACGAACGCATTGGTAAATGCGGCAAAGAAACTGGGGCATACGTATCATGTGGGAGTAGTTCAGTCGAAAGATTCTTTTTACGGGCAGCATGATCCAGAAACCAAGCCAGTTAGTTATGAATTAATGAATAAATGGCAGGCATGGCTGCGTATGGGATGTAAAGCATCTGAGATGGAGTCAGCTGCGTTGTTTATTGTAGCGAACTATTTAGGAGTTCGATGTGGAGCAGATTTTCTTGTAATGGGAAATCAGGAAAGACAAAAGCTTGGATTGGACAATCCAATTGTACATGATACGGATGTGCCAGTAAAAGTTGCAATTGAAGCAATGAGAGAAATGATTATTACAAAGGTATAAAATAATATAATAGTATTAAAAGTCTGGGAGGTAAGAATGAAACGACAAGTAAGTTTAGAAGAAATATCGGATGGAAAATTGTATGGGATAAATGATATGGTAAAAGCAGATTGTAATGGTTGTAATGGATGCTTCGCCTGCTGTAAAGGAATGGGACAATCAATTGTATTAGATCCATTTGATATATTTCAGATTACATCAAATCTTAATTTGAAGTTTGAGCAATTGCTGGAAGATAAAATAGAACTTAATGTTGTAGACGGAATCATTCTTCCTAACTTAAAAATGGTTGGAATGCAGGAACAGTGTGGATTTCTAAATGAAGAACACCGATGCAGTATCCATCCATTTCGTCCTGGTATTTGTCGTTTGTTTCCACTTGGACGATACTATGAGAATCGTTCCTTTCGCTATTTTTTGCAAGTAAACGAATGTAAAAAAGAAAATCGCAGTAAAATAAAAGTGAAAAAATGGATTGATATTCCTAATATGAAAGAGAATGAACAGTTTATTATTCACTGGCATTATTTTTTAAGCGATATACAGCAGAAAATCCAGGAAAATGTGGATACTTTAGATGTGAAGTCCATCAATTTGTTTTTACTCAATCATTTTTATGTTCTTCCGTATAACGGAGATTTTTATAAACAATTTTATATCCGCTTAGAACAGGCCAAAGAAATTCTTAAAAAGTAATATTATAATATAGAAACTCCTTTCCCCTTACGATTTAACAGTGAGGAGAAGGGAGTTTTTTATAGGATTAGCTATGAAATAAGCGCTGTTGAATTTCCGCAAGATCTTGTTCTGGTGTCGTAGTTGGATGAATCTGGAAATTCTCTACGAGGTAATTTAATACATTTGGAGATAAAAAGGCTGGAAGTGTTGGACCAAGGTAAATATTTTTTATACCAAGATGAAGCAGTGTCAATAAAATACATACCGCTTTTTGCTCATACCAGGATAATACGAGACTAAGAGGAAGATCATTTACTCCGCATTTCAATGCATCTGCTAACGCAACAGCAACTGTAATTGCACTATAAGCATCATTGCATTGTCCCATATCCATAATACGTGGAAGTCCTCCAATTGTTCCTAAGTCCAAATCGTTGAAGCGGAATTTACCGCATGCAAGTGTAAGGATAATGGAATCTTTTGGAGTTTGCTTTACAAAATCCGTGTAATAGCTGCGTCCTTTATGAGCACCATCACATCCTCCTACGAGGAAAAACTGTTTAATAGCTCCAGATTTGATTGCATCGATTACTTTATCTGCAGCTCCTAAAACTGTTCCATGTCCAAATCCAGTTGTTACAGTATGACCACCATTCATGCCTGGAATTAGAGTATCTTCTGAGAAGCCTCCAAGTTCCAAGGCTTTTTCAATGACAGAAGAAAAGTCTCGGTTATTGATATGAGGAATATTTGGGTAGCGCACTGCATCGGAAGTAAAGACACGGTCGGCATAACTATCTTTTACTGGCATAAGACAGTTGGTTGTAAATAAGATTGGAGCTGGAAGGTTGGCGAATTCTTTTTGCTGGTTTTGCCATGCTGTTCCAAAGTGACCTTTCAAATGAGGATATTTCTTTAATTCTGGGTAGGCATGGGCTGGAAGCATTTCACCATGTGTATAAATAGAAATTCCTTTTCCTTCTGTTTGTTTTAATAAAGCTTCCAGATCTAAAAGATCATGACCAGTAATTACAATAAATGGTCCTTTTTCTATGGTTAGTGAAACAGTTGTTGGGATTGGAGTACCGTAAGTTTCTGTATTAGCTTGATCCAAAAGAGCCATACATTTTAAATTGACTGCTCCTAATTCCATAACAATTGGGAGTAATTCTTCCATTCCCCAATTTTGAGAAAGCGAAAATAAACCTTTGTAAAAGAAATGATCCACCTCTTCGTCTTGATATCCAAGCACAAGTGCATGATAGGCATATGCTCCCATTCCTCTTAATCCAAATAAAATAAGTGATTTTAAACTTCGAATATCCTCATTTGCTTCCCAAATTTGATTCATATCATAATCCTCAAAGCGTCCGCAAGGAGAGGTACAATCTTGACAATTTGATAAAAGCATATCTTTTTGTTTATGAATTCGATCAATCAAAACTAAAATACTATCATCATCAAAATTTACATTAGTAATAGTAGCAAAAATACCTTCTAAAATTAGTTTTGTTGTTTCTGAAGTTGCTGGAACTTGATCGAAGGTAGATGCAAGACCGATTAACGCACCAGTTAGTTGATCCTGTAATTGAGCAGTACTGGATTTTTTTCCACAAACGCCTGCATTTCCGATACATCCGCTGCATCCAGCTGTTTGTTGACATTGAAAACAAAACATATGATTCATAATATTCCTCCTAGAGTAATAGTTAAAAAAAGTTTAACTTAGATTTTGTGATAGAAACATAAATATATGGATTTACTTACTTAAACACATCGTGATTAAATTTTTATAAAATATTCCCATTTGTGGAAATTGTAATGACATCCAATGGAATTGTCTTCCCACTCTTAGAAATGGCAGTACGTACTGCTTGTTCCAATCCGCCACAGCAAGGAACTTCCATTCGTACCATAGTAATAGTTTGAATGGAGTTGAGCGTTATAATTGCAGAGAGTTTTTCTGTATAGTCTACAGGATCTAGTTTTGGACATCCAATTAAAGTAATATGATTTTTCATAAAATGGTTATGAAAATCTCCATAGGCATAGGCAGTACAGTCTGCGGCAATCAAAAGGTTTGCACTATGAAAATAAGGTGCAGTTGGAGCCACAAGTTGAATTTGTACAGGCCATTGCATAAGCTGGCTTGCTATTCCTGATTGATCTGAATTAGAAGTAGTTATTTCTCGATGAAACTGTTTCGCTGCTGTTCCAGGACATCCGCATGCAAGAGGCTCTGCTGTTGTGGAATTAAGATGAGCTTGAACGGCTGCCTCATCGTAGGCAGGAGCTTCCCTCTTTTCTATTTTAATTGCATCAACTGGACAGGCAGGTAAACAATCTCCTAGTCCATCACAGTAATCTTCTCTTAGTAATTGTGCTTTTCCATTAACCATAATAATGGCTCCTTCATGACAAGCTTTGGCACAAAGACCGCAGCCGATACATTTTTCTGTATTGATTTGAACGATGTTGCGAATCATAATAACCTCCTCTGTTGAAATGGAAAATAGTTTATAGATCATTGAGGTAAGCAAAATATCAAGTTAAAAATGGATTCTATATACTTAGCCTCTTGTATTTATGTTTGGATTATATTACAATAGAAATAAGAAGTATGTTGGATTTCCAACAAAAAGGAGAAAAATTTGATTGATTATAAAAAATTAAAAAATTCAATTTTGTTTTCTGGAATGAAGGAAGAAGAAATTAGAATGGTTTTGGGCTGTTTAACTAAACGGGTGAAACGGTACGAGAAGGGCAGTACAATTTTCCAAGTTGGAGATGAAATTTCTGAGTTGGGAATTGTTATGGGAGGTAGTGTTCATATAATAAGAGAAGATTATTGGGGAAATCGGGATCTGATGGCACGAATTGGAGAATACGAAATTTTTGGAGAGACTTATGCATGTACTCCAACCTCTGTAATTCCTGTTTATGTAATTGCAGCACAGAAAACAGAAGTCTTATTTTTAAAAGTGAAAAAAATTTTAACAACATGTTCTTCAGCATGTCAATTTCATAACCGATTAATTCAAAATATGTTAGCTGTACTTGCCGAGAAAAACTTGCAGATGACAAATAAAATTGATGTTGTAACAAAAAGAACGACACGAAGTAAATTGATGACATATCTTTCCAAACACGCAGAACAGAACCATTGTTCTGAATTTAGCATTCCATTGAGTCGTCAACAGTTAGCGGATTATCTTGGAGTAGATAGGAGTGCTATGACGGTAGAGTTAAAAAAGATGCAGCAAGAGGGATTGATACAGTTTGAAAAAAATCAATTTCATTTAATGTAAATGATGACATTTGCACAGATGAAGCAGAAGAAAGAATTTTAAGTACAAATGTCCATTTACTAGTGGCTGTAGCTTTGTTATGATAAGAATTGTGAAAAACATGGGGAGGCTATTGATATGGTGCGGATTAGACCCTATATTTTGTATGATTGCAAAGAAATCATGCAGCTATTTTATGATACAGTACATGTAATTAATAAAAAAGATTATACCGAGGCTCAATTGGATGCCTGGGCACCTCCAACTCTGGATCAGGAATATTGGGAAAATATACTGAAAGAACATTATTCAATTGTGGCAGAGTTGGATAATCAAATTGTTGGATTTTCAGATATGGATGATACAGGATACTTGGATCATCTGTTTGTGCATAAAGACTACCAAGGACGGGGAATTGCAACGGCGTTATTAAATAAGCTGGAATCGTATGCACGTATAATTGGGATGGATTATATCATTACTCATGTCTCTATTACTGCAAAACCTTTTTTCCTTGCAAAGGATTTTGAAGTCGTAAAAGAACAGAAAGTAATGAAAAGGGGAGAGTGGTTTACTAATTTTATTATGCAGAAAAAAATACGAAAACAGTAGAATGGATGGCTTTGAGAATATAAAATATTTAAAAGGGTTTTCTTGTCATTGTGAAAAAATAGACGATTTTACTAGATTTGGATTGGTGTAAATAAGAAAAATAAAAAATTTATGTAAATTTTCCACAAAAAGTAGAATATTACGAATTGAAGTACTAAGAAAGTGGTTTTATAATAAAACTAAGCTAACAAAAAGATGCGACAGCGGATGTTAGAGTAGAAATTTAGAAACCGAATGGTTGTTTTTCAACAATGTTTTGGATTTTATGTTGAAAAACAAAATAAAAATATATAGGAGGTTTTATGGGAGTAAAAGAAGTCAAAGAACTACCTGTATCCATGAGGAGGTTGTTAGCAGAAGTCAAAGAAAAGTTATCAGGAGATGAAAAGATGTTTCAGATCTTTGAAAACTGTTATACCAATACCTTGGATACAACGGTAAAAAAAATGGAAGACGGAACAACCTACGTAATTACTGGAGATATTCCAGCGATGTGGTTAAGGGATTCTGTTTGTCAATTGCGTCCATATTTAGTGCTTGCAAAAGATGATCCAGAGATGATCGACTTGATGCAAGGATTGGTGGAACGTCAGTTTCAGTTTATTTGTATTGATCCATATGCCAATGCATTTAATGAAGCACCGAATGGGAATTGTTGGGAAAAAGATGAAACGGACATGGGACCATGGCTTTGGGAACGTAAATATGAAATTGACTCGCTTTGTTTCCCTCTCCAATTTGCATATCTGATTTGGAAAAATACAGGAAGGGTGGAACACTTTAATCAGACATTTTGCGATGGAGTGAGAAAAATATTAGCTGTATGGAAAACAGAACAATATCATGAGGAAAAATCATCCTATCGTTTTATTCGGAGAAATAGTTTCTTCCAAGATACTCTTTCCAGAGATGGAAAAGGAGCGCTTGTTCGATCAGGAATTGGTATGACATGGTCTGGTTTCCGTCCAAGTGATGATGCATGTACATATGGGTACTTGGTTCCATCTAATATGTTTGCAGTTGTAGTGCTGAATTATTTAGAGGAAATTGCAGAAAAAGTATTAAACGATTTACAATTAAAAAAAGAAGCATCTGAGCTCAAGAATGAGATTTATGAGGGAATCGAAACTTATGCAATTACAAAAGTTGAGTCAATTGGGGATGTATATGCATATGAAACAGATGGATATGGGATGTACAACCTGATGGATGATTCGAATGTACCAAGTTTACTTGCGATGGACTATATTGGTTATCAGCCAAAGAATCCAACTGTAGCGGAAAATACAAGAAAAATGATTTTAAGCAAGAAAAATCCATATTATTATGAAGGAAAATATGCAAAGGGAATGGGAAGCCCGCATACTCCACCAGGATATATCTGGCATATTGGATTAGCGTTACAGGGACTGACAAGTAAGTCAGAGAAAGAAAAATGGGATATTTTAGAGCTAATGAAACAAACAGATGGCAATACTGGATTAATGCATGAAGGATTTGATCCAGACGATCCAACGAAATATACGAGAGAATGGTTTTCCTGGGCAAATGCAATGTTCTGTGAGTTATTATTAGATTGTCTTGGTTATAAAATAGAGAAATAAGGAGGTTTATCATGTTTCTGACAGAGAGAAAATTAGAAAGAAGAGTTCAAGAGTTAAAGAAATTTCGTTATAGAGAATTAAGACATATTGGTACATTTGTAGCAAAAGAAGATACTGAGAAAAAGACAAATCCAGAAGTTCCAACTGATTTTGAAGGCTGGACACCAATGAAAGCTGGAACATTGGAAAAAGAAGGCGGAGATCGCTGGAAAGGCAGAGATTTATATTTATGGCTGCATACAGAATTCACAATTCCAGAAGAATTTAGTGGAAAACGAGTAGTAGGTATCTTTGATTTTGGTAAAACGGGAGCTGGAAACAACTCTGGTTTTGAAGCTCTGCTTTATATTGATGGAAAGCCATATCAGGGAGTTGATATTAATCATCAAGAAGTTTTCTTCCCAGAGGAAATGGTTGGAAAGACAGTAAATGCAACATTCCGTCTTTGGTCAGGATTGGAGGGCGGAGGAATTCCAAAACCTCAGGAACACCAATTAAAACGTGCAGATTTAGCCTATTTGGATGAAGCAACCGATGATTTGTACTATATGGGTTCTTTAATTCATGAAACTGTTTTGAATTTAGAAGAGGGTAATCCATTTAGGTACGACTTGCTGTCTGCAATGAATCATGCGTTTAATTTAATTGACTGGCATTGTGCCGGAGATGAAGACTTCTATCAATCCGTAGCACTTGCAGATAAGACATTGAATGATGCAGTAGATCGGATGAATAAGACGTCTGAAGTACATGTTAGCTGTGTCGGTCATACCCATATTGATATGGCATGGTTATGGAGACTGAAACATACAAGAGAAAAAGCTTCTCGTTCATTCTCAACTGTATTGCGTATGATGGAGCAGTATCCAGAATATATTTTCCTTCAGACACAGCCACAGATTTATGAATATATTAAACAAGATTTTCCTGAAATCTTTGAAAAGATTAAAGAAAGAGTTGCAGAAGGAAGATGGGAAGCAGATGGTGCAATGTGGGTAGAAGCCGATTGTAACCTGACAAGCGGAGAATCTTTAACAAGACAGATTCTGCTTGGATGTAAGTTTATAAAAGATGAGTTTGGAAAAGATTGTGAATATTTATGGCTTCCAGATGTATTTGGATATTCTTGGGCACTTCCTCAGATTTTAAAGAAGTCAGGCATTGATATGTTTATGACAACAAAGATTAGCTGGAATCAATATAATCGTATGCCACATGATACATTCAAGTGGATTGGTATTGATGGAAGTGAAGTATTAACTCATTTCATTACAACTCCTGAACCATGGAGTGAGCCAGGTTCTTGGTTCTATACTTATAATGGTTTGCTTACCGCAAAAACGGTCAAGGGAATTTGGGATGCTTATAGTGAGAAAGCGATTAATAAGGATTTATTGATCAGTTACGGATATGGAGATGGCGGCGGCGGTGTTAACCGTGATTTACTGGAAAATCGAAGAAGAATTGACAAGATTCCAGGGCTTCCTACTTTAAAAACAAGTCGTGCTGGGGATTATTTCCGTAAATTAAAGGAAACGATCGCTAACACAGAAGAATATGTACCATCTTGGGATGGAGAATTATACTTGGAATACCATAGAGGAACCTATACAAGTCATGCTTATAATAAGAAAATGAATCGTAAGATGGAATTGTTATACCGTGAAGCAGAATGGTTAACTGCAATGAATGCAATACAAAGCGGTGATTTAGCAATTGCAAAACAGGATGAGTTAACAGAAGGATGGAAGATTATTTTAACAAACCAGTTCCACGATATTATTCCAGGTTCTTCCATTCATGATGTATATGAAGACTGTGTGGTAGACTACAATAAAACGGAGAAGATTGCATTAGAAGTAGAAGAAGATGCAAAGAAAGGTTTCATTCAAGCAAGCGAAAATACTTATAGTGTAATGAATAATTCGGGATGGACACGCAATGAAATTGTAGCGATTCCAGTTACCGAAACAGGCAGCTTTATTGCTTCCGATGGTACGAAATTAAAAGCTCAAAAAGAAGATACTGTTACCTATGTAGAAGTGAAAGATGTACCTGCTATGGGATTTGAAACAATTCATTTTGAGGCAGAAGCAGCAGAAAAGGAAGCAGCTGTGTTTACAATGTCTGCAAATCATATCGAAACACCATTCTATGTGATTGATTTGAATGAGTATGGACAGATGACTCGTCTCTATGATAAAGAAAATGAACGTGAAGTGATTCGTGAAGGAGAACGAGCAAATGTATTGCAGATTTTTGAAGATAAGCCTTTGGATAATGAAGCATGGGATATTGATATCTTCTATCAGCAAAAAATGAGAGAAGTTACAGAGTTAACTAAGATTGAAGTGACAGAATGTGGAAACTTGCGTGCAGTACTTCATATGGAATGGAAGTTTGATGCAAGTGTAATCAAACAAGATATGATTTTCTATGCAAATGATAGAAGAATTGATTTCGAAACATGGGTTGATTATTATGAAGTGAAGCAGTTACTGAAAGTAGCATTCCCAGTGGATATTCGTGCTACCTATGCTACTTATGATGTACAGTATGGTAATGTAAAACGTCCAAATCATTGGAATACAAGCTGGGATCAGGCTAGATTTGAAACCGTTGCACATAAATGGGTTGATTTATCCGAACATAATTATGGAGTAAGCCTTTTGAACAATTGTAAATATGGACATGATATAAAAGGAAATGTTATTCGTCTTACTTTAATTAAAACAGCAACCAACCCAGACTATTTACAAGATTTAGGAGTGCATGAATTTACGTATTCCCTTCTTCCTCATAATGGAGATTTTGTAGTGGGAGATACCGTAAAAGAAGCATATGCATTGAATCAGCCTCTGACCGTGATGGACGGAAAAGCAACTTTACAGGGAAGCTTTATTGAATTAGATAATCCATATGTAGAATTGGATGCAGTAAAGCGTTCAGAAGATAAGGAATATCTTGTAGTTCGTTTCCATGAGTATACAGGTTCTAAGAGAAAAGTAGGAGTGAAATTGAACTTTGAATACAAGGGGTGGATGGAATCTGACTTAAGAGAACGTCCAATTGAGGAAATGCATACAGAAAAAGAAATTCAATTAGAAGTAAAACCATTTGAAATTAAGACAATCTTAGTAAAACTTGCGTAATTAAGCGTTATAAAGTCATATATTTCATGTTTACATGAGATATATGACTTTAAACCCTTCCGTCTTTGCTCTATTGCTTTTAGGATTAAGATAACAGGAATGATTCTATTTCTATTTAGCACCGTATACAGATTCGAGAAACCTGCTAGTTCTTATTCATTTGAGTATTTTTGACCCGTGAAATTTTAGGAAAGGAAGTGTCGGGCTATGGGAGTATTTAATCTAGAAAAAATTAATGAGTTTTTTAATTATATTTTTACATTTTTGATATTAAACATCTTATTCTGGTTGTTTGATTTTCCGATTATTGCATTTGCAGCTGCGTTTGGAATAGGATGGGAAGTGATGGAGCAATATTATCCAATCATGATTGTGTGTTTAATTCCGATGGGACCGGCACTCTGCGCATTGTTTCATTGTATGAATCGTTTGATTCGAGATAAGGAAATCCGGTGGATCAAAGATTTTTGGATCGGGTATAAACAAAACTTTATTGCATCGTTTCTTACCGCAATTGTACAGGCGATACTTGTGTTTATGCTTATAACTAATATTCGATTTTTTGCAGTAGCAATGCCAGCACTTGTATATATTTTCATAATTTTGTTGTTATTAGTAATTTTATCTATGCCAGTTGCTTATTTATTAATTATGAAGTTTAATATGAGTGCCTATCAGCTTTTGAAAGCAACGATTACAATTACATTTGCAAAACCAGCTTGTACAATTGGAAATGCAGCAGCGTTTCTTGTTTTATTAATTGTATTTGGAATTTCTCCTGGAACAACTATTTTGTTTGTATCATCGGTTTATGCGTTTTTAGTTGTATTTATGAATCATCGAATGTTATTGGAATTGGCAGGAGAAGATAAGAAAGAGCAGGACACAAAGGAAGAACCGAAAGAAACACATATTTATATGGAACAGAATTCCAGAAATAAAGAAAAATAATAAAAGAGGACTTCTCAAAAATTCAGAAAAGAATAAAGAGAAGTCCTTTTTTCTATGTTAATATAGATAAAAAGGGACGATTTATGCTTTATTAATAATAAAATCAAGTTTGGATAATTATGTTAAGTATCAATTGTACAAGATACTGGCAAGCAGACAAGAAATATGTTATACTAAATAACAAAGAACGAATGAATGCAGAGGGGGAATTCTTATTATTAGAGGAAGGGAAACACATAAGCAAAATAGAAATCATGTAAATCGAATCTATTGGAAAATGTTCGTTTTGTATACGGCTATTCTACTTATGATTGTAATTTGTCTAGAAGCTTATTTTGTCTCAAGTATTCGAAATGAACAAATGGAACAAAGTACGTCAAATGTCCGTATTGCGGAAATGGAGGCTTCTAATTATATTCAGCAGCTTTATAGTAATGCAGGTAATATTGAGTATTCTGCGTATCAAGTAGAAGATATCCAATGGTTTTTAGAAGACAGTTTGGAAGTATATTTAAAAAAGAAAATTGATAATTATACCAAATCGATGTCCATAAGATATTATGGAATTGATAATTTTGTAAGTAATCTTTTGGAATCGGAGACTAGGTTGGAGAGTATTTCATTTCTAAGTAATGCAAACCAAAGGCTTTCTTCTTATATGAGAGATGGGAAAACAAAGACAACCTATTTTGAAAGCTGGGAATTTCATACAATTCCAAATAAGTTATTTCGAATGGGACAACTTGTAGTTTCAAAAAATTTCTATGATCAAAATGGAAATAGAAACAGCATTGGTAGTCTTATTATGAATTATAATTTAAATCAATTAAGTGATATTGCTAAGAAATATGAAAACATTGAGATTGCTGTTTTTAATTCTGATAGAAGACTATTATTTGCTACAGGGGATGAGAACCGATTAAGGGAGATTTTAAACGAAGACGGAGATGTGACAAAGACAACGCATTGGGAAGACTATTTAAAAAGTTATATCGAGTTAAATCCAGTTTCGGATTGTTGGATTATTGCATATATTCCAAAAAATCTAGCTGCGAGTATACAAAACCTCTGGTGGATTACATTAATTTTAATAGGAATAGCATTGTTTGCGATGGGAGAATTGTTTGTTCATTTGTATTTGAAGAAGCTAACCGATCGTTTATATGTGATTTTAGAAGCAATGTCCAGTGCTTCCAAAGGAAAATTAGATGTACATATTGATATTCCAAATAATAAGTCATTGGATGAATTGGATATTATTGCAGAAAACTTTAATCAAATGTGTCAAGATATGGACGCCTATATTCAAAAGAGTTATTTAGCCGAAATTGAACAAAGAAATGCAGAGCTATGTGCATTACAAAGCCAGATCAATCCTCATTTTCTATATAATACATTGGAAGTGATCCGAATGAAGGCAATTTGTAATGGAGATAGAGAAGTTGGAAGAATGTTATATAGTTTAGCAGTTATTTTCCGAAGTCAGATTAAGGAAGCAGATATTATTACGATTGCAAAAGAATTACATTATTGTAAAAAATATTTGGAGTTGTTTGAATATCGTTACCATAACAAATTTTCGTTTGAAATAAACTGTCCAGAAGTATTAATGGAAAAGCCAGTTATTAAGTTTGTAGTTCAGCCAATCATAGAAAATTATTTTGTTCATGGTATTCGATTGGAAGCGACGGATAACCTTCTTATGATAAGTGTTTATCAGCAAGGGAAAGATATTGTAATCTATGTTTCTGATAATGGAAAAGGAATGACGGAGGAAGAAGTTCAACGAAAAAATGAACAACTAAAGAGTGGAAAGCGAGAAACAGGATCAATTGGAATACAAAATGTTCATACTCGAATGAGAGCTGCATATGGAGATGCATATGGAGTGAGTTTGAAGAGAAATGAACCAGGTGGCATTTGTGTTATGCTACGTTTTCCAGGAGAGGAGAATAAGAATGTATAAGGTAATGATTGCGGAAGATGAAGAATTTATTTTGGAAGGAATTGCAAATTTGATTGATTGGGAATCATTTGGAATTCAAGTAACTCATTTAGCCGTAAATGGGCAGGAAGCTTTAAAAAAATGGGAAGAAGAAGCGGTAGATATTATTATCACAGATATTACAATGCCAATTATGGATGGGTTAGAGTTGATTCAACAGATTCGTGAAAAGGATACTCGGGTTCGAATTATTATTATTAGTGGCTATGACGAATTTGAATATGCACGACGTGCAATCAGCATGGGAGTAGATGATTATATATTAAAGCCAATTGATGACGAAGAATTAACGAAAGTGTTGCAGCGAGCGTTAGAACGGTTGGGGGAAATCGACGCAAAATCGAAGAGTAACGTAAGCCGAGGTACGAAATTGGAATTCTTTCTTACTGGAAAAATGACACAAGAAGAGGAAGAAGAATTAATTGAAGAGATGAAGTTTAAAGAAATTCATGGCAAGCGTGCAGCAGCGAAGATGCAGATTCGATTTTCAGCCAATATGGACGTAATGATGGATGATATTATCTCCTATATTGAAAAAAAATTCCAGGAAGAACGATTGCAGGCATTTTGTAGTGATTTGGAAGATTTGTTACTGTTAATTGATGTATCAGAGAAAGAAAGTTTGCGTGAAACATTTCAGAGGATACAAAATGAAGTAGAGAGTTATTTTAATATTTTAACTTTTGTATCAATTGGGGAAACGTTTACGGATTATATGCAAATGCCAGAGGTATTTCGGACAATTCGACGCTTAGAAAAATATCGAATTATTTTAGGATATGGCGCATGTGTGGACGAAGATTTTGTTACAAAAAGACAGTCCAAAGATATTGTAGTAGATGCAGAAAAATTTCATAAGATGATTTTAGGGAAGGATAAAGAAGGAGCTTCGGACTATTTGGAAGATCTTTTTATTAATAATGCCAACCAAGGAGAAGTTTCGATTAATGATATTTATAGAATTTCCTTTAAAATTTCGTTAATTTTCCAAGAAATTATTGATGAGTATAAATTGACGAGAAAAGAGAATGGCAAGGCACTGAAAAGTGTATCAGAAGTAATGGACGAATTATATAAGGCAGAAGATATTTCAGGAATCAAAGCAATGTTTACAGCGGAAATTATAGAGATTATTGATTTGATTCATGAAGATAGAAATAAACAGTATACTCCAGTCATTCGTCAAGTGTTAAGTGAAGTAAGTCATAATTATAAAGAAGAGATGAGTCTGAAGACACTTGCACATAAATACCGCATTAACACGTCTTATCTGGGACAATTGTTCCAAAGAGAAGTAGGTTGTTCCTTTTCTCAACATTTGAGCAATGTAAAAAATGGAAAAGCCAGGGAGTTGATTTTAAATACCAATATGAGAATTAATGATATTGCACGTGAAGTTGGATATCCTGATACAAGCTACTTCTACCGAAAGTTTAAACAGTGTTATGGAGTTTCACCTGCATCTTTAAGAGATATGAAAAAGTACTAAATGAAAAAAGTCCAGTTTTTTGAGAATTTATGCATATTGCATGATTAAATTACTGTTTCAAAATGAAGAATAAGTAAATAGTGAGAAAAATAAATGGAAAAATTTTTTCAATAAAACTGAAATATGTACATTAAAACTAAAATTCTTCAACTATCCTTTGCATTTTTGATGTGGTATAATAAAGTCACAAACAAGAGGTGCTTTTGAAATTTTCCAATAGGCTTTATGCACGATGGAGGCAAAAATCAAAAAAAAGATATAAGACATTATATCTAAAAAAGATAGGGTCGTCTCAAAGGTTGTCGGAAAATTTCGGAAAAACACCGAAAAGGAGGTTAGGAGAAAGTGAAGGAGAGTAATAATAGTGCACTTCCACAAAAAAGAGTCACAGCATGGAGTCGATTTAAGGCAAACAAGGAACTGTTGCTGTTGAGTCTTCCAGGAGGAATCTGGTTTCTGATTTTTGCATATTTACCAATGTTTGGTATCTTGATTGCATTTCAGGAGTATCGTCCAGAGAAAAACTTTTTACTAAGTGTATTGCACAGTAAGTTTGTAGGTTTTAAGAACTTTGAATTCCTATTTAAGAGCGGTGATATGTGGATTATCTTCTGTAATACAATCGGATATAATCTTCTGTTCATTATTTTAGGTATTGTTCTTCCAATTACTGTAGCAATGCTGCTGAATGAATTGAGAAATCATGGAGCAGTTAAGGTTTACCAAAGTATGATGTTCTTACCATACTTCCTTTCATGGGTTGTTGTAAGTTATTGTTTGTATGCATTCTTAGATCCATCCAAAGGTTTGGTAAATAATATTCTTGGAAAAAATATTTCCTGGTACACAGAAAAAGATTATTGGCCATTTATTATCATTTTTATGAGCCAGTGGAAAGGTGTCGGTTATAATACCGTTGTTTACTTAGCTTCTATTTGTGGTATTGATCAGACATTTTATGAAGCGGCAATGCTGGATGGTGCAACCAAGTGGCAGCAGGTAAAATATATTACAGTGCCATTGCTTCGACCAGTTATTACAATCTTATTCATTATGTCAGTTGGTGGTATTATTCGTTCTGACTTTGGTTTGTTCTATCAGCTGCCAAGAGATTCAGGTCCATTGTACCCTGTAACGAATGTATTGGATACTTATATTTACCGTGCATTAATGCAAAGTAGTGAGATTGGTATGAGTTCCGCTGCGGCATTCTTCCAGTCAGTAGTTGGATTCGCCTTAATTATGATTGCAAATAAAGTTGCGGCTAAGATTGACAATGAAAATACATTGTTCTAATTGAGGAGGAATGGAAAATGTTTGAAAAGATGAAAGAAAAAGCCAGACAAAAGAAAATTGATAAAATTGAAGCGGAACAGTGTAAGTATAATAAAATAAAACCTGCCACAAATGTGATATTTAATATTATTTTAGCATTTTTAGCATTTTTAGCAGTTGTTCCATTTGTCTTTGTAATTGCGATTTCATTAACTAATGAACAGGCATTAAGAACATATGGATATAGCTTTATTCCAAAAGAATTTAGTGTATCTTCCTACAGCTATATTATTAAAGCAGGAAGTGATATTATCCGAAGCTATGGAGTTACAATTACAATAACAGTAGTTGGTACAATCATCGGAGTTTTGTTAATTGGTACATACGCATATGCATTGTCCAGAAAAACATATGCATATCGTAAATTCTTTACAATTGTAATTACCATCCCAATGATGTTTGGTGGTGGTATGGTTGCTACTTACATGATTATTGCTCGTTTGTTACATTTAACAAATACATTATGGGCATTGATTTTGCCTATGGCAATGAACTCGTTTAATATTATTGTACTTCGAACATTCTTTAATACAAGTATTCCAGATGCAGTAGTAGAATCTGCGAAGATTGATGGCGCTTCTGAATGGAGACTATTTTTCCAAATCGTTATTCCAATGTCTCTGCCAGGTTTTGCAACAATCGCATTGTTCTTAACATTGGGTTACTGGAATGACTGGTTTAATGCATTACTTTATATTGAAGAAAGTTCTTTAAAACCATTACAGAGTTTGCTGATGTCAATTGAAAGTAATATGCAGTTCTTGAAGAGTGAAGGTCTTAAGCTTGGTCTGTCTGTACAAGATATGCCAGAAGAAAGTTTGAGAATGGCAATTGTTGTTATCTCTACATTGCCTATCTTAGTTGCTTATCCATTCTTCCAGAGATATTTTGTCAATGGTTTAACAGTTGGTGCTGTAAAGGGTTGATGTTTCGCAGCAGAATGATGGTTATATACGGTGGCCGCAATGTGCGGCTTTACCGTTATAATATTAGATTGGTATAAGGCTAATTAAAAGGAGGATTATTATGAAGTTTCATGTATTGAAGAAAATGGCTGTTTTCTCAATGGCAGCTGCACTTGGTGTATCCACATTAGCTGGATGCGGCGGCGGAAGCGATGATACTGCAGATAACAGTAAGGCAGGCGGAAGCGGCGACAGTGAAGAAGTAGTAGAATTAAAGTGGTATTTGATTGGTGATGAACCAAGCGACAAGGATTTAGTATTTGAGAAGGTAAATGAGTACACCGCTGAAAAGATTGGTGTTACAATCAATCCAGTTTTTGTTGGATTTGGTGATTATTCTCAGAAGTTACAGGTTACTATTAATGCAGGTGATGATTATGATTTATGTTTCTCCTGTTCTTGGGCAAATGATTATTTGCAGAACGCAAGAAAGAATTCCTTCCTTGCATTAGACGATTTATTACCAGAATATGGAAAAGAAATGTATGAAAGCATTGATGAGAGATTCTGGGAAGCTGCTAAAGTAAATGGCGTTACTTATGGTGTGCCAAGTGAAAAAGAAATTGCATCTATGCCAATGTGGGTATTTACAAAAGAATTAGTAGATAAGTATGATATTCCATACGAAGATATCCATGATTTGGAAGATCTGGAACCTTACTTAAAACTGATCAAAGAAAAGGAACCAGATTATGTACCATTATATTTAACAAAAGACTTCTCCGTGCCGATTTATATGGACTTAATTGCTGATCCAGTTGGTATTGAATTTGGAGATGAAACATTAACAGTTAAGAACTTATTTGAAACAGAAAAATTAAAAGAAACCGTAGAAACAATGCGTAAATATTATGAAGCTGGATACATTAACATGGAAGCTGCTACAGCATCTGATGATAAGAGTGTAAAACGTTTCGTAACAAAGGGTGATGGACAGCCTTACGCAGAGACAACATGGTCTAAGGATTTAGGTTACGAAGTAGTAACATCCGAAATTATGGATGCACAGGTAACAAATACATCTGCTCGTGGTGCATTAACAGCAATCAATGCTAGAACAGAGCATCCAGAAAAATGTGTAGAGTTATTAAACTTAGTTAATACAGATGCATATTTAAGAAACTTATTAAACTACGGTATTGAAGGAACACATTGGGAAAAATTAGAACTTACAGATGAAGAAAAAGAAGAGGCAGAAGGCATTTATGATGCTGACTTCAAGGTTGAATTTACTGATCAGAGAGAAAATTATTCTGTAACTTACTGGGGCATTGGTGGATTATTCAATACTTATGTAATGTCTACTGACCCTGTAGATAAATGGGAAGTATTTAGAGAATTTAACGCAGAAGCAGTTGATGCACCAAGCTGGGGATTCGACTTTGACCCTACAAATGTTTCTACAGAAGTTTCTGGTTTTGGTAATGTAAAGAGTGAGTTTGCAGCAAGCTTATTTACTGGTAGTGTAGATCCAGAAGAAACACTTGAAAACTTAAATACTAAGTTAGAAGCTGCTGGTATTGATAAGGTTATCGAAGAAATGCAGAAGCAGATCGACGAGTGGAAAGAAACAAGAGACGAAGATAGCGATAAGAAAGAAACAGAAGATACAAAGGACGAAGAAAAGGAAACAGAGAAAGAGACAGAAAAGGAAACAGAGGAAGAATAAGAAATATACTGTTACAGTATTATCCTTTGAAACAAATTTCGCAGGGATTATTCCCTGCGAAATTTGTTATCAGCATATAAAAAAGAATCTTTAGTAGCAAGCCTTTTTGTTTTCATTTGAAACTTTTTGTAGTATAATAAAGATAGTTGTAAGAAGTTCTAGTGTAAGGGTATAAAATACCAGAAAAGGAAGGAAAAATCAATGAGTGAATTATTATTTTTAAAGCCAGTATTTAAACAAATGATCTGGGGAGGAAATCGTATGCGCAGCGAATACGGATATGATATTCCAGGAGATGATACTGGTGAATGTTGGGCAATTAGTGCACATCCAAATGGGGATTGTGTAATAGAAAATGGAATTTTTGCAGGAAAGAAATTAAGTGAGCTTTGGACAGAGCAAAGGCAATTATTTGGTAATTATGATAGTGACAGATACCCGCTTTTAATTAAAATTATTGATGCAAAAGCAGATTTAAGTATTCAAGTTCATCCAGATGATGAATATGCGAAAGTACATGAAAATGGTTCTCTTGGAAAAACAGAATGTTGGTATATTTTAGACTGTGATGAAAATGCTACAATTGTAATTGGGCATAATGCGAAGAATCATGAAGAAATGGAAGAAATGATCCGAGGAAAACGTTGGAAAGAATTTATAAGGGAAATACCAATCAAAAAGGGAGATTTTTTCCAAATTAATCCAGGATGTCTCCATGCAATCAAGGGAGGCACATTGATTTTAGAAACGCAGCAAAATAGCGATATTACTTATCGAGTTTATGATTATGACCGTTTGTCAAATGGAAAACCTCGTGAATTACATGTACAGCAAAGTATTGATACAATTAAGGCCCCATTTGAAGCAAATAATACAGATATTCAAGTTACAGAAATGGAAGAAGTAACAAAAACGCATTTTGTAACATGTCCATATTATTCTGTAGATAAATATGATATTCATGGAACATGGAACAATGAGTTTAAAGGATATTTCACAAATGTAAGTGTTCTGGAGGGAGAGGGAAGTGTAAATGGAATTCCTTTGAAAAAAGGTCAACATTTTATTATTCCAAACCAATATGGAGCGTGTGAATTTAAAGGAGATTTAAGTATTATTTGTTCGGAACCGTAATTGTAATATAATGAAACAAAAGGAATGAGTAGTATAAGGAAGATTATCTTCAGAGCATTGGTTTTCCTTATATTGCTCATTTTTAATTATGATAATAAAATGACTTAAATATAAATTCTTTCTGTTTTTTATAACTGTCTATATTTTGGATTTCCATACGAAAACAAAAGAAACATATTGTCTCGAATGGAATTCTGTATTATAATAAAACAGATATCTGTTTTGGAAAGATAATATGGAGGATTTTAGATGAGTAAGTATGATTTGGACTTAGGTAATTTAATGGAACAAGTCCAAAAAGCAATCGAGTCGGTAGATTATAAAAAACTAAATGAAGATATTTCTGGAACAATAGGAACTGCGATTAATGAGGTGAAAAAGAGTCTGAATATTAAGACAAAAAATGAGGAAACAGCGGACTATGAATACAGAGATTATAGAGAAGTAAATAGTTCTGCTCAAAATCAGTCGCAAACAGGGGAAAGTAGTTATTCTTATTCAGATAGAAAAAATCAAGAACAGGAAATAGAAAAACAATACCCTTATGGTCAATATAGTGTTCCAGCTAGAAATATAGGTAGAATTCCAGGAATTTTAATGACTGTATTTGGTGCAATCGGTATGGGATCGTTTGGTTTGCCACTGTTGATTTGTTGGGTCATGTGGTTGGTCTCTGAATTTGAAGGAGGAGATTTTGCAATAACTGTAGCCGCAATTACTCCATTCTTTCTCGCATCTATAATATTATTTGGGAGAGGACTTTACTTAGATATGAGATCTTCCCGCTTTAGAAAGTATATGAGAAGAATCGGAAGTAAGACCGTTTGCAGTATTGAGGAACTGGCAAATATAATTGAAAAATCTGACAGTTATGTAGTTAAAGATTTAAAACGAATGATTAATATTGGAATGTTTCCAGAAGGACATATGGATCAAGAAGAAAAATGTTTTATTTTAGATCACAAAACATACCAATATTATTTGGAAACGAAACAGCAATTAGAACAACGTTTGAGAGAGGAAGAAGAGATAGAACAGAGGGAACAAGATAATCCACGTCAAAAGGAACTTCATTTAGTAATAGAAACTGGGAAAAATTATGTGAATCAAATACGAAAAGTGAATGATGAACTCCCAGAAGTGGAAATTTCAGAAAAACTGGATCGAATGGAAAAAGTAATTTCTCAGATATTCACTTGTGTAGAATTACATCCTGAAAAGCTTCCAGAAATTACGAAGTTTTTAGATTATTATATGCCTACTACGTTAAAACTAGTTCAAGCTTATAAAAACTTTGAAAACGAACCAATTCAGACGGACAATATTGTTTCATCCAAACGTGAAATTCGTCAAATTGTGGATACGATCAATGAGGCGTTTGAAAATCTTATGGACAGTCTCTATGATGATATGGCAATGGATATCTCGGCAGATATTTCTGTATTGAAGACAATGCTGGCTCAAGAAGGGCTGACGGGAAACGATTTTGAACGTAAATAATAAAAAGGAAAGGAAATAAAGTATGGGAGAACAAATAGAAGATTTATTAAGTGATTTAAAAACGGGGCCGACACTGACATTTGATGCGCCAGTTGAGGAAGAAGATGTTTCGGTAAAAGAAGAAGAGAAAAAGCCAGAATTAGAAGAAGTACAATTGACAGAAGAAGAAAAAAGAATGGTGGATCAGTTTGCGAAACAGATTCAATTAAATAATTCTCAAATGATTCTTCAATATGGAGTCGGAGCACAAAAGAAAATTTCTGCTTTTTCTGAGACAACATTGAATAAAGTAAAGACAAAAGATCTGGGAGAAGTAGGAGATATGCTTGCAGATCTGACAAAGAGTTTAAAAAACTTTGGGGAAGAGGAAGAAGAAAAAGGATTTTTCAAGAATTTATTTAAAAAGCCAGCAGATAAACTGGAAGACATGAAGATTAAGTATCAAAGTACAGAACAGAATGTAGATAAAGTAGTAAAAATGTTGGAATCGCATCAAGTGCAGTTAATGAAAGATATTGCAGTTATGGATCAACTTTACGAACTAAATAAAGTTTATTTTAAAGAATTATCGATGTACATTATGGCAGGTAAGAAAAAATTAGAAGAAGTTCATAGAGTAGAGCTTCCAACGTTAATAGACAAAGCGACAAAGTCTGGACGTCCAGAAGATGGACAAGAAGTGAACGACTTACAGGCAATGTGTGATCGATTTGAAAAGAAGATTCATGATTTAGAATTAACTCGAATGATTTCATTGCAGACGGCTCCTCAGATTCGTATGCTGCAAAATAATGATACATTGATGACGGAAAAGATTCAATCTACAATTGTAAATACAATACCACTTTGGAAAAGCCAGATGGTATTGGCACTTGGTGTACATCATTCTGCACAAGCAGCCAAAGCACAGCGTGAAGTTACAGATCTAACAAACCAATTATTGCAGAAAAATGCAGAGACTTTAAAAATGTCCACAATTGCAACGGCGAAGGAGTCAGAACGGGGAATTGTAGATTTGGAAACGTTGAAAAAAACAAATGAATCGTTGATTCAAACGATTGATGAAGTATTTAAAATTCAAGAAGAAGGACGTCAAAAACGAAAAGAGGCAGAGAAAGAGTTAAGGCGTATGGAGGATGAATTAAAACAAAAACTACTTCGAGCAAGATAATGTTTTGTGTAATACGGAAAAAAAACACTCTGTATACATGTATACAGAAGACATAAAATGGATGATTTTGAGCAAAAATGGAAGAGTATTTATGTATATTATGCAAAAAAAAGTAGTTTTTTGAAATAAAAATATATAAAATATATAAGTAAATGAGGAGCAAAAATCGGATTTTAACAATAAAGGTGAAAATAAGCTGAAAAATAGGGAAAATCGTTTTGACAGGATTGAGCAATTATGATATAATCCCACTGTTAGAGTTTTTACCTTACTTAATAGGAGATATTCACAAATCCTATAAGATAAAAATATTTATGAAATAATATGCCCTAAGAAGGAGGACTGTATTTATGAGAAAGAAAGTCATGGCTTTTCTTTTAGCTTCTGCAATGGTATTTTCTACTGTTGCATGTGGAGGAGGCAATCAGTCAGGTGGTGATACAAGCACTGGTGATAGAAGTATGTATCCAGGAACAACGGAGGAAGGAGCAATCACCTTTGACTTGGGATCAGAACCGCCAGATATGTGTTCTTTAACTACAACGGACGCTACATCAGGAAATGTACTTCGTCAGATTATGGAACCACTGGTAACATTGGATGAAAATGATGAAGCCGCAGAAGGAGTGGCTACAAGCTGGACAATTAGCGAAGATGGTTTAACTTATACATTTAAGCTTCGTGAAGGAATGAAATGGACGAATGGAGAACCAGTTACTGCCCACGATTTTGAATTTGGATGGAAGACACTATTGAATCCTGAAACAGCAGCAGAGTATGCTTATTTTGGATATGTATTAAAAAATGGTCAGGCATATAATAATGGGGAATGTAGCGCAGATGAAGTTGGAGTACGGGCAAATGGTGATTATGAATTAATTGTTACATTGGAAAATCCAACAGACTATTTCCTTAAGAGTTTATCATTCTATTCATTCTACCCAGTTAACCAGAAAGCATACGAACAGTATGGGGAAGAATATGCTATTGATGCAGATAAGATTGTAACCAATGGTGCGTTTACAATGACAGAATGGAAACATCAAAATGAGATCGTTCTGGAAAAGAATCCTGATTTCTATAATGCAGATCAGGTAGGTGTCCAGAAAATCCATATGGTAATGCTTACTGATACTGGAACAAAATTAAATGCATTCCAGACAGGAGAAGCAGATATCGTGGATTTAAATGGTGATCAGAGTGATTTACTGAGAAGTGAAGGGTTCGATGTATTTACTTATACCGATGGTGCAACTGGATATTTGGAATATAATACAGCAAATCAATATTTAGCTAATCAGAATTTACGTCTTGCAATTGGAGCAGCGATTGATGGGGCAGTATTGGCTGAGAACATTATTAAGAATGGTTCTAAGGCTCCAACTGGATTTACTCCAGATGCAGTGACTGGTTTGGAAAAGCCATTCCCAGAGGAAGTAGGACAGACAATTATTGGATATAATGTAGAAAAAGCAAAAGAATTATATGAACAGGCAGTGGCAGAGCTTGGAGAAATTCCTCCATTAACGATTATTACAGATGATAATGATACTGCAAATAAAGTTTGTGCTTTTGTTCAGGAAGAATTAAATAAAAACTTAGGGCTTCAAATAAACATTGAGCAGATGACATTTAAGAATCGTCTAGCTCGAATGACAGCAAAAGATTTTGATATCGTAATGGCTCTTTGGAGTCCAGATTATAATGATCCAATGACATTTTTAGATTTATGGGAAACAGGCGGAGGTAATAACCATACAAGCTGGAGTAATGCAGCATATGATGAGCTATTAAATAAGGTTCGGACAGAAGCAAATCCAGAAACTCGTATGGGATATTTATACGAAGCGGAAAAGATCTTGATGCAAGAACAACCAATTTCTCCAATTTACTGGAGATCCAGAGCTTATGCGGTTAGTGATAAAATCGAATCGGGTGTAGTACGTACAGCATTCCAGAATGTAAACTTAAAATATGTGAAGTTGAGATAGCTAGTTCAGTTTTGGTATAAGTAAAAGAAACTTCTATAGAATATCTTTTGCATATCACGATGAAAAATTGATAATGGGGTCGGGAATCATTCCAGACCCCATTAACATATGGAAAGAAAATGATTAAGGAGGAGAAAGATTTGGCAAAATATATAGCAAAACGTATTGGATATGCCATTGTGACATTATTTGTGTTAAGTCTGCTTACATTTTTTATGATGCGAGCATTGCCAGGAGATCCATTCATTGGAGAACGTGCACTTCCAGAAGCTACGATGAACGCATTGTATGCTAAATATGGATTGGATAAATCTACATGGGAACAATTCTTTTTGTATATTGGAAATGCATTGCATGGAGATTTTGGTATTTCCATGAGTTTTGAAGGAAGAGCAATTTCAGATATTATTGGGGAAGCGTTCCCATATTCATTTGATCTGGGTATTCGTGCTTTGATTTTTGCAACGATTATGGGTATCTTGTTAGGTACACTGGCTGCTGTAAAAAGAGGAACGGCATGGGATACAATATCCATGTTAATTGCAATTATTGGTGTATCCATTCCTAGTTTTTTAATTGGAGCATTATTACAGTATATTTTAGGAGTAAAATTAAAGCTGCTGCCAATCACAGGATGGAAATCATTTGAACATACATTATTACCATCGTTTGCATTGAGCTTTAGTTCCATTGCGACAATTTCTCGACTTATGCGTACTAGTATGCTGGATGTACTGGGACAGGACTATATAAAAACTGCAAAATCCAAAGGACTTTCACAGTCCAAAATTATATGGAAACATGCAGTGCGTAATGCAATTATGCCAGTTATTACTGTGTTAGGTCCAATTGCTGCTGGAGTATTGACTGGTACATTTGTAATTGAAAACATATTTGCAATTCCAGGTCTTGGAAAGATGTTTGTTTTAGGCGTTCAGCAGCAAGATTACACTTTGATTTCGGGAACCACGTTATTCTACGGAGCATTCTTGATTTTTGCCTGTCTAGTTGTAGATTTATTATATGGTTTGATTGATCCAAGAGTAAAACTAACAGGTGGAAAGGAGTAATAATATGGCTGTAATAGAAAAAGAAGGAAATACAATGACTTCAATTAAAAAAGACCGTTTTGAATGGGTCGGTCCAAATAAAGAAAAAAGTGAAGGAATTAGTCGCCCTTCCATTAACTTTTGGCAAGATGCGTTTATACGGTTAAAAAAGAATAAAGCGGCGCTTGTCTGTATGGGAATTATTGTATTTATTTTGTTGATGGCAATTTTTGTACCAATTTTTTCTCCATATACCATTAGTGAACAACATATGACGCACCAAAATAAGGGAATGTTTTATGTGGCAGAAGATGGTCATATGCATTTGTTTGGAACGGATCAATTGGGACGTGATTTATTTGTTCGAATTTGGAGCGGTGCTCGAATTTCTCTTACAATTGCATTTGTAGCAGTTTTTGTCAATTTAATTGTAGGGATGATTTATGGCGGTGTCGCAGGTTATGTCGGTGGTATGACGGATAATATTATGATGCGTATTGTGGAAGTCATTAATGGTATTCCTTATTTGATGGTAGTAATTTTATTGACATCGATTATGTCTACAAGAGGTGTTGCGAGTTTAATTATTGCATATGCAGCAACTGGATGGACAGGAATGGCACGTTTGGTTCGTGGTCAAGTAATCCAATTAAAAGAGCAGGAATTTATTACGGCTGCGAAACTAATGGGTGCCAAGCCTATGCGTATTATTTTAAAACATTTACTTCCAAATACGCTGAGTGTCGTTATTGTTAATATTACATTGGCGATTCCAAGTGCTATTTTTACAGAGGCATATTTAAGCTTTATTGGTCTTGGCGTGTCTCAGCCAATGGCAAGCTGGGGTACTCTGGCAAATGAAGGGGTTCAACAATTCCGTATATATCCTCATGAAATGTTTGTTCCAGCATTCTTTATTTGTATTACAATGCTTGCATTTAACTTACTTGGAGATGGGCTTAGAGATGCGTTTGATCCAAGACTGAGACGGTAGTAGGAGGAAAAAGAAAATGGAAAAAGTATTAACCGTAGAAAATCTCCAAGTTTCGTTTGATACCTATGCTGGAGAAGTAAAGGCAGTTCGTGGTGTATCGTTTGATTTAGAGGCAGGAGAAATTCTTGCAATTGTAGGAGAATCTGGCTGTGGAAAATCTGTTACAAGCCAGACTTTGATGAAGTTGAATCCGATGCCTCCAGCACGTATTTTGCCAGGAAGCAAGATTGTGTTGGATGGAAATGATATTGTAAATGCTTCTGAAAAGGAGATGCAGAAGATCCGTGGAAACGCAGTCAGTATGATTTTTCAGGATCCTATGACATGTTTAAATCCAACGATGCAAGTGGGAAAACAATTAACAGAAGCAATTCGTGAGCATAAAAATCTTACAAAAGAAGAGGCAAAAAAAGAAGCAATTCGTTTGTTAGAGTTAGTTCGTATCCCAAATCCAGAACAGCGTGTAAAACAATATCCACATGAGTTTTCTGGTGGTATGCGTCAAAGAGTTATGATTGCGATGGCGCTGAGCTGCGCTCCAAAAGTATTAATTGCAGATGAACCAACTACAGCATTGGACGTAACCATTCAGGCTCAGATTATGGATCTGTTATTGGATATTAGGGAAAAGACAGGAACTGGAATTATTTTAATTACACATGATTTAGGAGTCGTTGCAAGTGTTGCAGATAAAGTAGCAGTTATGTATGCAGGTAAAATCGTAGAAGAAGGACCAGTAAAAGAGATTTTCTATCGGCCGCAGCATCCATATACAAGAGCATTGCTTCGAAGCCTTCCAACGACAGAGACGGAGAGAAAAGAACGTTTAGTTTCAATCGCAGGTACTCCGCCTGATCTGCTGAATCCTCCAGTTGGATGTGGATTTGGAAGTCGTTGTGAAAACTGTATGAAAATTTGTAACGAAGAACAGCCAGAACAATTTGCGGTAGGAGAAAATCATGTTGCATCTTGTTGGCTTCTCCATAAAGATTGTCCGCCAGAATTACGGGGAGGTGCAAAATAATGGCTGAGAATAAGAAAAAACTAATTGAGGTAAAAAACCTTTCAAAATACTTTAAGGTAGACAAAGGTACATTAAAAGCTGTAGATAATTTAACCTTTACTATTTATCAAAATGAGACATTTGGTTTGGTTGGAGAATCTGGTTGTGGAAAATCTACACTGGGTCGTACCTTAATGGGTGTTTATACTCCAACATCGGGATCGTTTCGGTATACGGGAAGAGAAACACTCGAAGTAAATAAGAAAAATCTGTTTCGTTATTCCAAGTTGGCACAGATGATTTTTCAAGATCCATATGCGTCATTGGACCCTCGTATGACGGTTGGTTCCATTATCGAGGAAGGTATGATTATCCACAATATGTACGATAAACAAAAGCGTCAAGAGCGTGTTTATGAATTACTGGAAGTGGTAGGATTGAACAAAGAACATGCGAATCGTTTTCCGCATGAATTTTCAGGAGGTCAGCGTCAGCGTATTGGTATCGCAAGAGCATTGGCCATTGAACCAGAATTTATTGTCTGTGATGAACCGATTTCTGCGTTAGATGTTTCAATTCAGTCGCAGGTAATTAACTTGCTTTCCGATCTCCAGAAAAAATTAAATTTGACGTATCTGTTTATTGCGCATGATTTAAATATTGTAAAATATATTAGTGATCGTATTGCAGTTATGTATCTTGGAAATATTGTAGAATTGGCTAGCAGTGATGAATTGTATCAAAATACATTGCATCCATATTCCACAGCATTATTATCGGCTGTACCAATTCCAGATCCAGATCAAGAGGCACAGAAATCTCGTCAGATTATTGAAGGAGAAATTCCAAGCCCAATCAATCCACCGCCAGGATGTAACTTTGCACCACGCTGTCCAAAGGCCTGTGATATTTGTCGTAAGCAAAAACCAGCATTAAAAGAAGTAAAACCAGGACATTTTGTGGCATGTCATTTTGTAAATAAAAAATAAGACCGCTTTATAGGAAAAATATAGCTCAGAAATTCGAAGAAATATGATTATCGTTCGATCGGATTTTTGAGCTATTTCTATGTAAAAAAAGAAATCCTTTGAAAAATTCTTCGGTTTCTATTGTGTATCTGAAAAGAATCGCTTATAATAAAAATTCAGAACGGTAACGAAAAAAAACAGAGAGAGGAGGAAGCAAGAATACATTTCGCTTTCTAAGGCGAGGAGCTTGTTAAGAATATGAGAAAAAGAATCAAGCAGAGTATTCCTATTTTTCTTTTGGTTATTGCAATCCTGGCAGGATGTTTTCGATATATGAATGGTACGGCTTCTTTGACACAGAGCAGCAGTCCAGAGGTGAGTGTGGAGACTTATTGTCTGATGGATGCGGATAGTGGACAAGTAATTTTGCAAAAAAATATGGATACACAGATGCGTCCAGCAAGTATTACGAAAATTTTAACCGCATTAATTGTAGTAGAAAGTGTGGAAAATCTAGAAGAAGAAATGACATTTTCTGAGAATGCGGTAACAAGTATTCCAATTTTAAGCTCTACATTGGCACCTGTGACAAAACCTGGAGAGACGATGCGGGTAAAGGACGCATTATATGGAATGGTATTAAAATCTGCTAATGAATGTGCCAATGGACTGGCGGAGCATGTAGCTGGAAGTATCGAAGCATTTGCAGACAAGATGAATGAACGCTTAAAGAAAATTGGAACAAAGCATACACATTTTGTGACTCCAAGTGGTTTGGATGATAAAGAACATTATACAACAGCCTATGATATGGCATTAATCTTTAAAGAGGCATTGAGCAATCCAACGGTAAAAGAGCTGTTTTCTGCAAAATCTTACACTATTCCTGCTACAAACGTAAGTCAAAAACGAACGTTACAGGCAGGTCACCAGTTTGTAACAGGAGTACAGCAATGTGATGGAGTTTATGCTGGAAAAACAGGTTATACGGTAAATGCAAAATGGACATTGGCAACGGCAGCCGAACGCAATGGACATAATCTAATTTTAATTTCTATGAAATCGGATGAAGGGCGTAACTATGAAGACGCTAAATTATTATTGGATTATGGATTTGGATTATTGGATAATGCGAATCCAATTCCAAAACCAACGGTATACCAGCCAACAGTAACTGCAATGGATGGGACTGGGTTTACGGTAACATGGAAAGTCGGAAACAATGCAGTAAGGGCAGAGTTTCCAGTATGGACGGACAAAAACGGAAATGAAGATATGACAAATGTATCCAGAGAAATAACTTCTGGAGAACTGAGTTATCGAGTGAATATTTCGGACCATAATAAAGAATATGGTGTTTATACCGTGCAGGCATATGTTTATGGAAGCGATAATCAGCCTACCATTTCCACAATAAAGGTATTAATGACAGGAGAAAAGCAAAATCCAGGCATATATCGTTATAATGGGCAAACCTATTATATAAAAGAAAATGGGGGATTAGGTACTGGGTGGATTGAAACAGAAGATGGATGTTATTATGCTTCACCAGAACAGTCCTATCTTTGTTATGGATTACAGCAAATTGGAGGCGTTGGATATTATCTGGATGAAAATGGAAAATTGCAGTCAGGTTGGAAAGAAATAAATGGAAAAACTTATTATTTTCAAGCCAGTGGAGATATGGCGTATGGCGTCATTGAAATTGGTGGGACGATTTATTATTTTGGACAGGATGGGGCTTTAAATAATGAATTGCTGAATGTAAATAACTTAAAGGAGATTCAATATGAAATGGAAAAAATTCACACTGGAAACTACTACCGAAGCCGTTGATTTTATTAGCGAGCTATTCGATGAAATTGGAATTGAAGGAATGGAAATTGAAGATAATATTCCTTTAACCGAAGCAGAGACGAAGGGAATGTTCATTGATATTCTTCCAGAACTCCCTCCAGATGATGGAACGGCAAAGGTGAGTTTTTATTTGGATGATACGTATGATATTCCATCTACATTAAAAGCAGTAGAAGAAGGATTAAAAGAAATCGGACAATTTGTGCAGGTTGGGTCTTGTAAAATGATTACTTCGGAGACAGAAGATAAGGATTGGATTAATAATTGGAAACAGTATTTCAAACCATTTACGGTAGATGATATTTTAATTAAGCCAACTTGGGAAGAAATTCCAGAAGAACATAAGGATAAGCTATTAATTCAAATTGATCCTGGCACTGCCTTCGGAACAGGACAACATGAGACAACCCAATTATGTATTCGGGCAATTCGTAAGTATTTAAAGCCAAATGATGTAATTTTGGATGTCGGAACAGGAAGTGGTATTTTGGCAATTGCTGCCTTATTGCTTGGAGCAGAAAAAGCAGTTGGTACGGATTTAGATGAAAATGCAATTACAGCGGCGAAAGAGAATACGGAGGCAAACCAGATTGATCCTGCATTATTTGAAGTCTATACAGGAAATTTAATTGATGATCCTGTCATAAAAGAAACCGTTGGATATGAAAAATACGATGTTGTAGTAGCAAATATTTTGGCAGATGTAATTATTCCTCTTCAAGCAGAGGTAGCGCCTCATTTGAAAAAGGGAGGAATTTTTATTACATCGGGCATTATTAATACAAAAGAGCAGGCAGTGAAAGATGCGTTTGCATTGAATCAAGAATTGGAAGTGATTGAAACTGCCTACCAAGGAGAATGGGTTTCGATTATTGCAAGAAAGAAATAAAGTAATCTGCTGCATTAGGAGGGAATCATGCATCATTTTTTTGTAGGTTCAGATCAGGTAAATGGAAAGGAAATTCGGATTACTGGTACAGATGTAAATCATATCCGCAATGTGCTGCGTATGAAAGAAGGGGAAGAAGCCCGAATTAGCGATGGAAGAAGTCGAGATTATCATTGCGTTTTGAAGACAATCACAAAAGAAGAGATTTTGGCTGAAATTTTAGAAGTAGAGGAATCCAATAAGGAGTTACCTTCCCGTATTTTCTTGTTTCAAGGACTTCCAAAGTCTGATAAAATGGAATTAATTGTACAAAAAACGGTAGAGTTAGGAGTCTATCAAATCATTCCAGTTGAAACAAGACGCTGTGTCGTGAAATTGGATAAAAAGAAAGCAGAAGCAAAGAAAAAGCGGTGGAATGCAATTGCAGAAAGTGCGGCAAAACAATCAAATCGGAGTATTATTCCAGAAGTAAAGGAAGTAATGAGCTGGAAGGATGCACTTTCTTATGCTGCCAACTGTAATATTAATCTTATTCCATATGAATTGGCACAGGGAATGGAAAAAACAAGAGCTTTGATTGATGAATTAACTCCAGGAATGGATATTGGGATTTTCATTGGTCCAGAAGGCGGGTTTGACATTTCTGAAGTAGAGGAGGCAGTTGCACTTGGATTTCATCCGATTACGCTTGGGAAGCGAATCTTGCGTACAGAAACTGCGGGCTTGACAATGTTGTCAATTTTAATGTATCATTTAGAACAGTGATTGACACAGGAGGAGAGGTATGGAAGTCTATTTGGATAATTCTGCAACGACAAGGGTATTTCCAAAAGTACAGGAATTAATAAAAGAAACTATGGATGTGGCATATGGAAATCCATCTTCGCTGCATCACAAAGGCGTAGAAGCAGAAGCTTATATAAAAAAAGCGAAAACACAGATTGCGAAATGTTTAAAAGTACAGGAAAAAGAGATTATTTTTACATCAGGAGGAACGGAGTCCAATAATATGGCCATTATCGGCACTGCAATGGCAAACCGCAGAGCTGGGATGCATCTTATTACTTCTTCGATTGAACATCCAAGTGTAATACAGCCAATGAAGTTTTTAGAGGAATTGGGATTTCGAGTTACATACTTACCAGTGCATAATGATGGTACGATTTGTATGGAAGCATTAGAAGAAGCCTTGGATGAAGAAACAATTCTCGTTTCTCTTATGTATGTCAATAATGAAATTGGAACGATTCAGCCAATCGAAGAAGCTGCTGCAATGATAAAAAAGAAAAATCCTAATATTGTGTTTCATGTGGATGCAATTCAGGCATTTGGAAAAATGGCAATTCATCCAAAAAGACAGGGAATTGATTTACTTTCTGTCAGCGGACATAAGATTCATGGACCAAAGGGAATTGGGTTTTTATATGCAAATGAGAAGGTTAAAATAAAACCAATTTTGCTTGGCGGAGGACAACAGAAAGGGATGCGTTCTGGAACAGACAATGTACCTGGAATCGCAGGAATGGGTCTGGCAGCAGAAATGGTATACTCCCGTTTATCAGAAGAACGAAGCCGCCTGTATGAGTTAAGACAGGCATTTATTGAGGGAATGCAGAAATTAGAAGGTGTTACGATTAATGGCGGCAGTTCAGAAACAATGGCATCACATATTGTCAGTGTTAGTTTTGAAGGGGTAAGAAGTGAAGTATTGCTGCATGCATTGGAAGATCAGGAAATTTATGTTTCCGCAGGTTCTGCATGTTCTTCCAACAAACCAGCAATTAGTGCAACATTGAAAAGCATTGGAATTAAAAAGGAATTATTAGAATCCACGATTCGTTTTAGTTTTGGAGCATATACAACGATGGAGGATATTCACGCAGCGCAAAATGCGATCCAAACATTGCTTCCAATGCTTCGCAAATATTGGAGAAAGAAATAGACTGCAAAAGATCAGGGATGAAAAATAAAAAAGAAAGGCTTGGTGTAATTTATGACATTTCAGGCATTTTTAATTAAATATGCAGAGATCGGTATTAAAGGAAAAAACCGTTATATTTTTGAAGACGCATTAGTAAAACATATTCGCCGTGCATTAAAGCGAGTAGAAGGAAGCTTTAGTGTTTCCAAAGCAATGGGACGTATTTATGTGAATGTGGAGTCGGATTACGATTATGATGAAGTAATGGAGGCACTCCAATGTATTTTTGGTATTGTATGGATCTGTCCAGTTGTTCAGATCCCCGACCATGGATTTGAAGATTTAAGCAAACAAGTAGTGGAATATATAGAACAAGTGTATCCAGAAAGACCAAAGACATTCAAAGTTGATTCACGCCGTTCCCGTAAAAATTATCCGTTAAATTCTCAGGAAATGAACCGAGAATTGGGAGGAATAATTTTAGATGCTTTCTCAGATATGAAGGTAGATGTTCATAAACCAGAGATGATGCTTCATATCGAAGTAAGAGAAAAATTCATTAATATCTATTCCAAAGAAATTCCAGGTCCAGGAGGAATGCCAATTGGAACGAATGGAAAGGCAATGCTCTTATTGTCAGGTGGAATTGATAGTCCAGTTGCAGGTTATATGATTGCAAAACGAGGAGTATTTTTAGATGCCACCTATTTCCATGCACCGCCATATACGAGTGAAAGAGCGAAGCAGAAAGTAGTAGATTTAGCAAAAGAAGTGGCGAAATATTCCGGACCAATTCGGCTTCATATTGTGAACTTTACAGATATTCAGCTCTATATTTATGATAAATGTCCACATGAAGAATTGACAATTATTATGAGACGTTATATGATGCGAATTGCAGAAGAATTGGCAAAGCGCTCTGGGGCGATGGGACTTGTTACAGGAGAGAGTATTGGACAGGTGGCTTCTCAAACGATGCAAAGTTTAGCTGCCACAAATGAAGTTTGTACTATGCCAGTGTTCCGTCCAGTGATTGGATTTGATAAACAAGAAATTGTAGAATTGGCAGTAAAGATTGGTACTTATGAAACATCCATTCAGCCATTTGAAGACTGCTGTACAATTTTTGTGGCAAAACATCCAGTCACAAAACCTAATATTAATGTGATTCGTTCTTCAGAAAAGAAGTTGGAAGAGAGAATTGATGCAATGGTGCAAGAGGCATTGGATACGACAGAAGTAATTCTTTGTGAGTAAACAAATAGAACGATTGTTAGAACTTCTTTTTGTATAATAAAATGGAGGTGTGTATACACACCTCCACTCCATCAAATAAAAATCAAATTATTTAATGATATATGGATCCAATGCCTTTAATACTGTATCAATATCATCTTCTACATGGATGTTTAAATCGATTGGTTTCGATAAATCCAAAGAGAAAATACCCATAATGGACTTAGCATCGATTACGTATCTGCCAGATACAAGGTCGAAATCATAATCAAACTTTGTTAATTCATTGACAAAAGATTTGACTTTATCAATTGAATTTAAAGAAATTTTAACTGTAGTCATTAGAAACACCCTCCTATTTCATATGAATTCATGAATGCATTGCATATCTATGTATATACTACATAGAAACCAGGGAAAAGTCAAGATACAAATCGACAAAAATATAAGAAAGGATAGGCAAGCGTAACCATTTATTTGTCTAAGCAAAGGAATTAATTGAAAAGGAAAAAAATTTGTTTATAAAATAAGCTTGGCAAATTTTAAGGATACGAATGAATTGTGCAAAAATGAGTAAAAAAGTTGCATTTCATACATTGGGCTGTAAGGTCAATACTTATGAAACAGATGCCATGGAGCAGATGCTTTTATCGCATGGATATGAGATTGTTTCATTTGAAAATCAGGCCGATATTTATATTATTAATACATGTTCCGTTACGAATATGGCGGATCGTAAATCTCGTCAGATGCTGCATAAAGCCAAAAAGAAAAATCCAAATGCAGTAGTGGTAGCTGCGGGGTGTTATGTTCAGGCAGCACCAAAAGAGGTTTTAGCAGATGCAGGAGTGGATCTCGTAATTGGAAATAACCGAAAGCAGGATTTAGTGCAAATTTTAGAAGATTATTTTAAAGAGCATAGAGAGGAAGCAGTCATTGATATTAATAAAGAACAGGAGTATGAAGAGTTAGAATTGGATTTTGTATCGGATCATACGAGGGCTTATATTAAAGTACAGGATGGCTGTAATCAATTTTGCAGTTACTGCATTATTCCGTATACAAGGGGAAGAGTTCGGAGCCGTGCAAAACAGGATGTAATCTCGGAAATTAAACGGATTGCAAAAAATGGAACAAAGGAAGTTGTTCTGACTGGAATTCATCTGAGCTCTTATGGAAAAGATTTGAAAGATGGGACAGATTTATTGGATTTAATAAAGGCGGTTCACGAAGTGGATGGAATCCAAAGAATTCGTCTTGGTTCATTGGAACCACGTATTATTACATTGGAATTTGCTCAAGAATTAAGAAAGTTGGATAAGTTTTGTCCTCATTTCCATTTGTCTTTGCAGAGTGGATGTGAAGCAACATTAAAACGAATGAATCGGCATTATACACCAGAAGAATATTATGAAAAATGTGAATTGCTGCGTGAAGTGTTTGAGCATCCTGCAATTACAACGGATGTAATTGTAGGCTTTCCTGGAGAGACAGAAGAGGAGTTTGAAGAAACTTATAAATTTCTGGAAAAAGTAAATTTTTATGAGATGCATGTGTTTAAGTATTCCAAACGGAAAGGTACAAGAGCTGCTGAAATGGAAAACCAAGTTCCAGAACCGATAAAGACCAAAAGAAGTAATATACTTTTAGAATTGACACGAGAATGTTCGAAAAGATATCGTAGTTTCTGGATTGGAAGAGAAGTAAATGTACTATTGGAAGAAAAGATTGTACTGGATGGAGAAGTTTATACAGTTGGACATACGAAAGAGTATGTAAAAGCAGCGGTGAAAGGAGAGTTTTCTTCTAATACTTTTATCACAGGAAAAATAAATGGATTTTTAAATGAGGAAATTGTAAATCTACTTGCTGAATAATAAAAAATGTATTACAATAGAATCATTGAAAGGACAAAGGTAAGAGTGTGGAAGTTGTAGATTTAAAAATGTGGTATTAGGAGGTAATTATGTCAGATTTATCAAATACTCAGTTTATTCGTGTATCTCAACCAAATCGTATTGAGATTAGTGATGTGTTAGAACAGGTTTATAAGGCATTAAAGCAGAAAGGATATAATCCAGTTAGTCAGCTTGTTGGGTATTTAATGTCAGGAGATCCAACTTATATTACAAGTTATAATAATGCAAGAAACTTAATTATGAAAGTAGAGAGAGACGAAATTTTAGAAGAATTGATTAAGCATTATGTGGATAAAATGTAAGTAATAGGAGATTTTATGCGTATATTAGGGCTGGATTATGGTTCTAGAACAGTAGGTGTTGCGGTAAGTGATCCGTTAATGCTTACTGCTCAAGCCGTAGAAACGATTACTCGTAAGGAAGAAAATAAATTACGCCGTACGCTGGCACGCCTGGAAGTTTTGGCAAAAGAATATGAGGTTAGTGAAATTGTAATTGGATTACCGAAAAATATGAATAATACAATTGGAGATCGGGCAGAGAAAACCATGGCATTTGGAGCAATGGTAGAACGGCGTACCGGTCTTAAAGTAGTATATTGGGATGAAAGAATGACAACAATATCAGCAGAACGTGTTTTGATAGAAACAGGCGTCCGCAGAGAACATCGCAAAGATGTGATTGATCAGATTGCAGCGGTTTTTATCTTACAGGGATATTTAGATTCAAGGAATGAATGCCGGAGGAATGAATAATTATGGAAGAAACAAAACAGCAGATAAATCAGAAACAGGCAGAAAAAATCCGGTTTCAAACAGAAGATGGAGCATACGAAGAACTGTTTGTATTAGAGGAAACAAAATTAAATGGAATAAACTATTTATTAGTTACAGACTCAGAAGAAAAAGAGGCGGAATGTTATATTTTTAAAGAAATTTCTGAGGAAGGGAATACGGATGCTGTCTATGAACCTGTCGAAGATGAAACAGAATTAGACAGCCTTTTAACGATTTTTGAACAATTATTAGATGATGTGGAATTTGTCTAATCATTGAGCGGAAGTATAAGAATGAAACGAAGTGATGACGAAAAGATTATTTGGTTGGAATAAAGACCTCCATTAGATGTCTTTGGCGTGTCACGATAAGAAAAGAGCGAGAAATAAGATTTTTCATCCCAATCGTTGCATTTCATATTGGGAAGATGAATTGTATCATAGAAATATTAATGGAGGTGCAGAACGTGAATACAGAAGGAACAAGTGTTAAGATAATCCCTCTCGGAGGATTGGAACAGATCGGAATGAATATGACGGTAATTGAGTATGGCGATAGTATTATAGTAGTCGATTGTGGATTATCATTTCCTACAGAGGATATGCTTGGAATTGATTTAGTTATTCCAGATGTTACGTATTTAAAACAAAATGCAGATAAAGTGAAAGGATATGTAATTACACATGGACATGAAGATCATATTGG
>DVHN01000034.1 GCA_018712075.1 Candidatus Fimimorpha faecalis | reverse complement strand
TATTATTTTAATATAGTAGAAGCCAAACATTATTGTTTGGCTTCTACTGTCATATAAATGAAACTATCTCCCACATACTCCCCATTCATTTCCAAGTCATAGCGCAGCTCTAGTTTCATCTTTTCTTCTGTTTCGTGAAATTCTATTTCCTGGGCACAAATTCCTATCTCAATTGTCCCAAACGGCGTTTTGTACAAACTTGTACTTTTTTTCCCCGTTTCAAAAAACATCTGCACATTTGAGGCACCTCTTTTACATACTTCTACTTTTTGATCATATATTTTGATCCAGTTTTTAATTGGAGGTTCTGTACAGTCTAATATTTCTTCATAATAAATATAATGTTTTCCATTCTTATAATAATAAGTTCCAACTGTGGTCACTTCCACGTTATCGCTTCCATTTAAGTTTATCTGCATTCCCTGAACAGTAATTAAAACATTTTTTGTCATTTTTTAGTACTCCTCAATATTGACTTGGGATGGAGCATGAATTTGAAATGTAAGAATGGAATCGGCAAAATTTTGGAAGCGTTCTGGGAAATCACTGACATAGAATTCATATTGATCTTCTGCCTTCTCAGAATGTTCCTCTCTCATTAGATCTTCCCATTCTAAAACACGACGCATCTGTACTGCTGTTTCATAAGCTGGATTTACCAGATTTACTCCCTCTCCAACCGTTCTTTTTAGTAGTTTCCGAATCAATGGATAATGGGTACATCCCATAATCAATGTATCAATTCCTTCTTCCAGCATACTGCTTAGATATCTTCTGGCAATTTCTTCTGTAATTGGATCATCCCATAATCCTTCTTCTACGAGCGGCACAAAAAGAGGACATGCTTTTCCTACTGTCTGTAACTCCGGATTGATTTCATGGATAAACTTGCTATACACGTCACTCCGAATTGTAGCTTCTGTTCCAATTACTCCAATTTTTCCATTACGAGTCGAATTGCAGGCTACGAAAGCTCCTGGCTTCACAACTCCAATAATAGGAATGTCAATTTCCTGCTTTACTTCTTCCAAAGCCAATGCACTTACTGTATTACAAGCTACTACAATAGCTTTTACATTTTTTGTCATTAAAAATTTTATAATTTGCCTTGTATATCGTAAAATCGTAGAGGACGATTTACTTCCATATGGGACTCTTGCAGTATCTCCAAAATATACAATTCTCTCATCTGGTATTTGCCGCATTACTTCTCTGGCCACAGTCATACCGCCAACACCTGAATCAAATATCCCAATTGGTGCATTTTTATCCATAATTGTTAATCGTCCTTTCTCATGAATGCCGTGTCAATCAACCGCTGCACAAGTTCTCTTTTAGAAATCCCCTTTTCTTCCCATAACATCGGATACATACTAATCGCAGTAAATCCAGGCAATGTATTAATTTCATTAAATACTACCCCATCTTTGTCTAAAAAGAAATCTACACGTGCAAGTCCCTTTCCATTTACTGCACGAAAAATACGAGCAGCATCCTGTCTGATTTCTTCTTCTACTCCGTCTTCTAATTTTGGTTTTACATCCGTCTTAGACTCTGCATTATTGTATTTTGCATCATAATCATAAAATTCTGCGGCTGCCAGAATCTCCCCTACACCTGATACATTTACTGTTTCTTCTGCCAACACTGCACATTCAATTTCTCTTCCTATAATAGTTTCTTCTACTAAGATTTTGGAATCATGTTTTGCCGCTTCTACCAATGCTTTCTCCAATTCTGCTCGATTTTCTGCTTTATTCACACCTTTGGAAGATCCAGCACAAGATGGCTTAACAAAAACTGGATATGGCAATTTACTTTCTACTTTCGCAACAGTTTCCTTCATTTGTTTTAATTCTTCTCTATGAATTCCAACATAGTTTGCCTGACGAATTCCAAGAGTATCTACGATAATCTTTGTATAGAGTTTATCCATGGATACGGCTGACGCCAATACACCACATCCAACATAAGGGATTTGAGCCAGTTCAAATAACCCTTGCACTGTTCCATCTTCTCCATATAATCCATGCAAAACTGGAAATATCACATCCAATTTCTGTTCTTTCACACTGCCATCTTCTAAAAACAGGTATGCACATTTTTTCGTTGCATCTGGAGAAATTAATACGCCTGTTTTGGACTCTCTCCATGTATCATTGCGAATTTCTTCTACAGAGTTTATATAAACCCACTGTCCTGATTTTTTAATCCCAATCAAAAAAAGGTCATATCTATCTTGATTAATGCAGTCGATCACATTAATTGCCGACATACAAGATACCTCATGTTCAGAAGATTGACCACCAAATAATACCGCCACTACTTTCTTTTCCATAAATAATTCTCCTTAATTTTCAATCAAATTCCTTTTTGCGTTCTTACTCTGAACTCTAAAACTGCAAAGCGGATATACTTATTCAGGAAAGATTAAATCTTCTCTCATTCCTATATACTGTTTTCCACTTGCATATGTTTCAATATTACTATGTTCTTATTTATATTTCAATGCCTTTCTCAATTAGTTTTTTCTATCAATATTTGAATACAAATGAAAAATATGGCAATACTACAGCCAGGAGGTGTTCTAATTTGAAAAACATATGCAAAGTTATTTCCTTTACGATATTTATTTTTTTATTCAGCCTACTGGCACTACATACAAAAGAAAAAATCTCTCCAATAGCAGAATTGCAATCTCAACTTCTGCGGTTTCATGTTATTGCTAATAGTGATAATCCAATCGATCAGCAACAAAAGTTAGAAGTTAAAAATACTATATTACAAACACTCTCTCCTTTTTTAAGTAACTGTAGCTCCAAAGAAGAAGCAAAACAAATCATTCAATCCCATATGTCCGATATTTTGACAACTACTCATAATACCCTTCGCTCCAACGATCAGACTGTTACCGCAGAAATTGAGACTTGCTACTTTCCAACCAAAACGTATGGAGACTTAACATTTCCACCTGGACAATATGAATCCCTTACAATCCGTATTGGAGAGGCAAAAGGACAAAATTGGTGGTGTGTTATGTATCCCCCTCTTTGCTTTGTGGACGCCTCCTATGGTACTGTACCAGAACAATCCAAGCAAAAGCTGCAAGGCCTATTAAGCCACGATACTTATGAAACAATTACTCAAAAAGATCAACCCTTAAAAATTGGATTCCGTTTTCTTCCATTTTTAGAAAAACTTTGGAATCGTCTCTCTTCTGATTCAGTTGAGTAATTTTCATAATTGTGATAAAATCATTTTAATGAAGAATTACATGGCATTAGGAGGGTAAGATGGAAGAAAAAATCAAAAAAATACTGGATCAGCTCCCAGTTCGTACCGATACTCTAATTACTGGATTTCAACTATTTCTCTGCATTGTTATACTTTTCTTTGCAGCAAAACAGCAAATTGCAAGTGATGCAAAACTGTCCAAACGGCAACAGCAATATACAAATAAATTAGAAAAGAAGCTTATGAAACAACGTTATCTTTTAGAAAAACAACATTACAAAATTAAAATTAGCGACGCAAAAGCAAAATTGCATCAGCTTCAGCAAAAAGCAATCTCAAATGACAAAACACTCTTCTGTTGAAAATAGGAAAATGAATTACTGTATGCTGTTAAATTATTCTGCATTAGAATTTTTATTCAGCATACAGTATTTTTATTATCATTTCATTGCAGTTTTAAATTTTCCAATATTGTCGTTCTTTGATGAATAATATGATCTCTAACTGCTTTTCTTGCAGTTTCTACATCCTTGTTTTTTAAAGCTTCTAATATTAATCTGTGATCTTCTACAATCGCATCTCTTTTATTTGCATCTTTAATATACTCTAAACGGTAACGATACATTTGTTCTCTTAAATTATTAATCATCTGAATCAATTTTTGATTTTGTGTTGCTTCGTAAATAACATCATGAAACTTTTCATCTAATTCAGCAATCACAGTCAAATCTACATTACGAATTCCATTTTGAAATTCGATAAACATACGATCTAATTCTTTCAGCATATCTTCGCTAATTCGCTCGCATGCCAATTCAATCGCCAATTCTTCCAATGCACATCGAAGTTCCAATACATCTTGTAAGTTCTTTTCAGAAATTTTAGCAACTTCTGCTCCCTTTCTTGGGATCATAACAACAAGTCCTTCCAACTCCAATTTACGAATTGCCTCACGGATTGGAGTACGACTCACACCAAGACGATTCGCCAACTGAACTTCCATTAATCGCTCTCCAGGTTCCAGCTCTCCTTTTAAAATTCCCTGTCGTAACGTATTAAAAACTACATCTCTCAACGGTAAGTATTCATTCATATTTACTTTTAAAAAATCACTCATCGTTTTCTGTCCTCCATTTTATTTTCTAATACCGTCTGCCTCTTATATTAAACGTTGTGGTTAAATATACATTTTGAGCCAAGCGACTCATTTTCAAATCAAAATATGCTTGTTTTGCAACAATTAAATCATCATAAATTCCAAAGACCGTTGGACCACTTCCGCTCATCATGGAACCAATCGCTCCATGTTCTTTCATAAATGTTTTAATTGTATCAATAATTGGATATTGTGCAACAGTAACTGTTTCCAATACATTTCCCATTTTGTCACACATCGTTTGTAGATTTCCTTTTGCCATCTCAGCGATCATTCCGTCAATATCAGGATGTATTCTCAATTCATTTGCATGTAAGTTTTCATAAACCATTCTTGTAGAAACATTAATGCCTGGCTTAGCAATTAATACATAACAATCTGGACAAGCTGGTAATCTGGTTAGTTTTTCCCCAATTCCCTCTGCCAATGCAGTTCCTCTCATCAAACAGTAAGGAACATCTGCACCAATCTTTACTCCAATTTCCATTAATTCTTCCAATGTCAATCCTAGTTGATAAATCCGATTCATTCCGAATAAAACTGCGGCTGCATCTGAGCTGCCTCCAGCTAAACCAGCTGCAACTGGAATATATTTGAACAGTCGTATATGGACTCCTTCTTTTAATTCAAAATTTCTTTTTAATAAGTCTGCTGCACGATAAGCAAGATTGTGTTCATTATTTGGTAAATACGGTAAATTTGTTTCTATACTAATTTTGCCATCACTTCTTTTTATTAAATGAATTTTATCAAAGAGGCGAATCGTTTGCATTACCATTTTTACCTCATGATATCCATCTTCTCGTCTTCTTAATACGTCAAGTCCAAGATTAATTTTGGCCAATGCCCGTAACTGTATTTCATTCATATTCTTCACCTGTTTTTTATTATTTTGTATACAATATACATTGTACATCTTATAGTTTAAATTTTCAAGTCTTTTTTTAGATTGCTTTCTTTTCTGTGAAAAATATGCTATAATCAACCCCATACTTATATAAAAATTGTAAATTTCAGAAAGGATTAAACTATGAAACCAAAATGGGACAATGATAAGCTTATTATATGTCTTTATGTCGTCTTAACTGCCGCTGCAATTTATATTGTTATTACACTTTTAAATAATATCAGTAATATCTGGATTTTCGGCAGTACCATTTTACACACTACCATCACTCTCCTGAGTCCAGTTTTTATTGCGATCGCTATTTCCTATTTACTCTGGATACCAGTTCGCTGTATTGATAAACATCTTAGCAAGGTTTTTAAAAAGGCTCACCGTGGGATTAGTGTGCTTCTTGTTTATGTTTTATTGGCATTTGGCATTATTGGAATCATTTTACTTATTTACTTCATGATTGGAGGAAAATTATCTCAAACGATCTCATTTGATCAGCTTTTTTCTTCCATCGTTCAATATATCAACAGTAATAATTTAACCTTTGATGCAAATTATATTCAACAACAGCTATCCAATCTTCCATTTACTGAAACAGTAAAAGAAAATTTAGCTACGTATCTTTCACAACTGATTACATGGTTACAAAGCTTTTTCTTTAATAGTATAAACAATCTATTCAGTTCCATTACAAATTTAATTAGTAATGTGTTCTCTGCCTTTATTTGTATCATTCTCAGTGTTTATTTGCTTCTAGACAGAGAGTATTTTGTTGATCTTTGGAATAAATTATTTTTCCTTTGCTTCCGTGACAGCCGTATCGGAAAACAATTGCGTAAAATTGGTTCTACATTCAATACTACTTTTACAAATTATATTCGGGGTCAATTATTAGAAGCTTTCTTTGTAGGACTTCTTTCTACAATCGCATTAACATTACTTGATGTAGACTATGCCATAGTAATCGGTGTCATTGCCGGTATTACAAATATGATTCCTTATGTTGGACCATTCATTGGTACTGTACTAGCAGGTATTATGGCATTATTAAGTGGTAATTTTCTACTCGTATTATGGGTCATTATCGCAATGCAAGTTGTACAGCAAATTGACAATAATTTTTTGCAGCCTAAGATTATTGGAGAATCCGTAGAACTCCATGCTGTTTTCACTATGGTTGCAATCATTGTTGGCGGAGATATTGCTGGATTAGTCGGAATGTTGATCGCCGTACCGATTTTTGCTTCGGCTAAAAAATTAATTAGCAATTGGTACACTTCCCATGGATTTGAAGCTAAACGTTTGGAACTGGAGAAGAGCCAATCCGAATCTCCTCCTCCGTCAAATCAATCGGATCCCACCAATGACGGAGAATAGACGCCAAAATACCAGCCAATTGGTTTGATCAGATGGAGGAATAGTTGTAAGCGAGTCTTGAGTAAAAAGATTTTCAGTGAATGCATTTTAAAATGAGTAACAAAATACCTGTTGGATTATAAAAATCCAACAGGTATTTTGTTACTCATTTTTTCTTCAAAATTAACTCATCGTCATATACTAATCCCAGCTTATTATGAGCCGCCCATTCCTTAAACTGATCCGTCCCTACGTATTCCTTATATTCATCCAGTTCCTGCTCCCGTTCCTGTTCTGCCTGCAATTTTTCTTCCAATTTTTCAATTTTACTTATATACTCTTGATTTTTTTCATGCAATTGTATACTTCGTGTGGAAACAATTACTGCCAGCAAGGCGACTGCAACTAGGGCCAGCATAACACCTCTACGATTCGCTCTCTTTTGATAACGACTCTGATTTCCCAAAAAAACTATCCTCCAAGTGTTACAACTCACTGGTTACTTTTTTATTGTAAACCAACTATGTAATTTTTTCAATGCTTTCCCCAATAATTTCACTATTTTTTTCTTAGAATCCATATTTTCAATTTTCTAACGAAATTTTTTAGTTTTTTTATTGCCACTGTAAATAGATTTATAATAATAGGGCTCGGTCCAAAATGCCAAATTGCCATTCCTATTATAACCCCACTAATTGCAAATCCTCTCAGTACTCCATCGTTATTCTCATATAACAGTCCAAATATAAAATAACAACATATCATCCAGTAAAAAAAATCTTCCACAGCAATTCTAATATTTCCAGCATATTTTATCTTTCTTAATATTAAAATAAAATCATAAGAAGCACGTAATATTCCACCTAGTATCAGTGACCGTAGGAAAAACTGGATCTCCCATAGAATAATTTCACTCATAGGCTATCGAAATACTCTCTTCCAAAAAGATTCGCCAGGTTTATTATAATGATCTGCTGAACTATAAACTAGACTGGCGATTTCTCCATCTATATCAATCTCCGCTTTTTCCAATGTCAGGCGACTCATATGAAGGTTTGCTCCTTTTATTTGAAGAATTCCCATTTCTGTCTCTAATAATGCTTCTTCTGCTGTAAAGGAAATCACATCCCGAACTCCTGTTATCTGACATTCCTTCCTATTATGCATCATAATTCTATGATTTGTACTAATTTTTTGTTTCTCTTCCATAATAAAACCTCCTAACATACCTGTAATCAAGTATATTAGGAGGTTTCCTTTGTTATTACATAAATTTTATAACTGGATCATTCGTAAATTATAGGTAACGATACAATTCCTTTGCGTCATCCTTTTTTACTGTTTCTTGTACATCTAATACCTCAACCTTAACCGTCTTAGTACCAAATCCAATCTCAATAATATCTCCAGTTTTAACAGCAGCAGATGCTTTGGCAGGCTTTCCATTTACAATGACCCTGCCTGCATCACATGCTTCATTTGCAATCGTTCTACGTTTAATTAAACGAGATACTTTCAGAAACTTATCTAATCTCATCTTATTCGTTTACAGCGTCCTTTAACACTTTTCCAGCTTTAAATTTTGGTGTCTTGGAAGCAGCAATATACATTGTTTCACCACTCTTTGGGTTTCTTCCTTCTCTTGCAGCACGCTCTGCTACCTCAAATGTTCCGAATCCAACAAGCTGTACTTTATCGCCATTTTTTAATGCGTCTGTAATAACACTTGTTACTGCTTCAATTACCTTTTCAGCATCTTTTTTTGATACTTCGCACTTTCCTGCAACTGCTGCAACTAACTCTTTCTTATTCATCAAACTTCCTCCTAAATATAGGTTTTACTCTGAGAAAACCAATTTTTTACAGGGACGAATTCCCTGTGACAACTAGTCTGTAGTAGACTATATACGCAAAACCACAATTTGTCAAGGTTTTTTCCATATTTCTAAATGGTTTTTGGTGAATTTATCTTATATCATGAAAAGTTCCCAAATACGAATTAATTTTCTAGTTGTCTTCCTAAAAAGGAAGCTGCACAGGCCGCCGCTTTTTTCTCTGCATCCGTAAATTTAACTTTCTGTTCTTTACTGAAAATAATTACCGCTCCTACTGCATCTCCTTCACATATAATTGGATAAATTACTTGAACGGTATAATTTAACTCTTCTCCTTGTATCAAAGGGATACATTGATTTTCATCTCCAGAAATTCCATGGGACTCTCTTGCTAAAATCAAATTTTCCAACGTTTTACTAATCGCCATTCCTGTTAGTTCTTTACGCACAGAACCAGCCGCTGCAATAATTTGATCTCGATCACTAATCGCCACACAATGCCCTAAGGTCTGCATTAGAGCATCGGCATATTGTTTTGCAAATACACCTAACTCAATCATCGGAGAATACTTTTTTAATATAATTTCTCCTTCACGATCTGTAAAAATTTCTAATGGGGTACCCTCCCTTAATCTCAAGGTTCGCCTAATTTCTTTTGGAATTACAACTCTCCCTAAGTCATCAATTCTTCGTACAATTCCTGTCGCCTTCATAATTTTATTTCCTCCATTTATCTTTCTCCATTTACCGTCTTTGTACATAAATGTATTATCTGTAAAATGAAGGAAATTATACACGATCTTGCAATTTTATTTCTAATATATTAAGAAAAGCCAGTTACTATTGTATCCTGACTTTTCCTGATAAATTCTAATTATTCTGATGCTGCTCTATCTGTCGCTGCTGCTGTATCCGCCGTAGTAGCTGGTGTTGCTGCCTCAGACGTTGCACTTTCGCTACTGCTAGTCTCTTCTGTTGTGACCTCAATCAATGGTTCAGAAAAGATAACTTTTTCCCATTCTCTTTCATTAACCGTAAATTTCTTAGCAGATTTTTTTAATTCTGCATATTTTTCTTCAAACATCGTTGTACGACGATTTGCCAATTCCTGTTCAATCGCCTCATTTGTACCCTCTTCATCTTTTTCTGATGTACAACGAACCACATATACGACTCCATCACCACTTGATGTAATAACCTGTCCCTGTGTCATTTGCATTGCCTGCTCGGTATAAATATCGGAATCATTCTTTCCAAGAGCAAATGCATCTCTCTTCGCTACTGTAAAGGTTATTCCATTAAACTCTTTTTCGTTATATTGTTCTACGATTTCATCCAATGTTGTACCTTGCTCCAAAGCTGACTTTATCGTTTCTCCCAGTTCTGCTGCCGCTGTATCTACTTGCTGTTGATTTTCTTGTGTTTGCTCTGTACTTTCTGTAGATGATTCTGTAGAATCATCTTGTTTTTCACGGATGGAAATTTGTTCCATCGTCTTATGAAGCACCTCATTTTCATCTATATTTGTATCAATATCCGCTACCATAGCCTGATACTCTTTATTTGCCATTGCGTTTTTTGTCACAATTGTCTTTGCAGTTTCTTCTGTCAATCCACAAGCTTCTACAATTGGTTCTGCCTGCATCAACTCTGTAACAGCTTCGTCCACCTTTTTTTGTTCTTCTTCTGTTAATGTAATTCCATCTGCCACTGCTTTTTCATTTAGAATTTCTGTCTGTAATATCGCTGTTAATGCATTTTCTTTTGCTTCGTCCTGATATGTTTTAGAAGTTGTTTGATCAACCTGATCCCATATTCCCGTTAAACTACTTCCATACATTGCATACATATATTCTGTAGAGTATTGTTGGTATCTAGCATAAAATTCAGCTTCTTCCCTTCCAATCATCTGATCTCCATAACTTGCAATTACATCTGAAGGTAACTGTGTTCCACATCCAGTTACGGACGCAGCCGATACGATCGCCGCAAGTGCTAACACAATTCCTTTTTTTCCTATCCGTCTCATAGTTTCCTCCTAAATTGTTCTTATTTTTCTATGATTATTTTAAATTTATTATATTCTATTTTGTATCAACAAGCAACATTTTTATATCGCTTAACAATTTCTTCACAAAATTTAGCATTTGTTCTACATCTTTATTTTCATTTTTTCTATTATAACAGATAAAATATGGTACATTTCCCGATGTAACGAGACGCAGTGCATTTCCTTTGTAATGATTTAGCAATTCCTCCATATGTTCTATTTGAAGTTTTGCTTTTGGATACATAAGAATTTTTATTTCTTTTCGATCTCCCTTCACTTCTGTCGCATAAATTTGATGCGCCATCGTCCGAATCACTGCAATTTGAAGTAGATTTTGTACTGGCTTTGGGACATCCCCAAAACGATCGATGAGTTCATCCTGCATATCAACTAACTCTTCTTCACTTTCAATTGCTGCAATTCGCTTATAAATATCCAATTTCATGTATTCATTGCGAATATAATAATTAGGAATATAGGCGTCCATAGAAAAATCTACGATTGTATCAAATTCTTCTTTTTCTGTCATTTCTCCTTTTAACGTACGTACTGCTTCATTTAACATTTTACAATACAAATCATATCCTACTGCTTCAATATGTCCATGCTGACGTTCTCCAAGCAGACTTCCCGCTCCACGAATCTCCAAATCTCTCATTGCAATTTTAATTCCAGAACCCAGCTCGGTAAATTCCCGGATTGCCTGTAAACGCTTTTCTGCATCTTCTTTTAATACCTTATTTTTACGGTACATGATAAATGCATAGGAAGTCCGATTGGAACGTCCGACACGTCCTCTTAACTGATAGAGTTGGGACAAACCGAAGCGATCAGAGTCATGAATAATCATTGTATTTACATTAGAGATATCCAAGCCCGTTTCAATAATTGTCGTTGCCACTAATACATCAATTTCTCCATTGATAAAATCCAACATAATATGTTCCAACTGCCGTTCATTCATCTGCCCATGTGCATATGCTACATTTGCGTCTGGAACAAGTAACGCAATTTTATTTGTAATCTCCTCGATATCCTTTACTTGATTATATACATAAAATACTTGACCATTCCGTGCCAGTTCACGATTAATCGCTTCCCGAATAATTTCTGTATTATATTCCATTACATAGGTTTGAATCGGCTGACGCTCACTTGGAGCTTCTTCTAATACACTCATATCCCGAACTCCAATCAAACTCATATGAAGCGTACGAGGAATTGGTGTCGCTGTTAATGTTAAAACATCCACATTTTTCTTCATCTGCTTAATTTTTTCTTTATGTGTTACTCCAAAACGCTGTTCCTCATCAATAATCAAAAGACCAAGATCTTTAAATACGACATCCTTGGATAGGACTCGATGTGTTCCAATCACAATATCTACAAGTCCCTTTTTTAAATCTTCTAATGTATGTTTAATTTGCGTCGGTGTTCGAAAACGTGAAAGTAGTTCAATACGAATTGGAAAATCTTTCATTCTCTGACAAAATGTATTGTAATGCTGTTGTGCCAAAATAGTAGTTGGAACTAGATAGACGACCTGTCTACTTTCTTGAACTACTTTAAACGCTGCCCGAATCGCTACCTCGGTCTTTCCAAAGCCAACATCACCACAAATTAATCGATCCATAATCTTTTTACTTTCCATGTCTCGTTTCGTCGCTTCAATTGCCTCTATTTGATCTTCTGTCTCTTCATAAGGGAACATTTCTTCAAACTCTTTTTGCCATACTGTATCTGGACCGTACACATAACCGCTTGTATTTTCTCGAATTGCATAAAGCTCTACCAGTTCTCTTGCTACTTCTTGCACTGCTTTCTTTACTTTTTTCTTTGTTTTCGTCCATTCCTGACCGCCTAACTTATTTAGTTTTGGCTGAGGTCCGTCTTTTCCAGAATATTTTTGAACAAGATGAAACTGTGTTGCTGGAATATAGAGATTTCCTCCATCTCCATACTCAATTTTAATATAATCTTTCTCTGTTCGTTCAATCTCCACCTTCTCAATTCCACGGTAAATTCCAAGTCCATGGCTTTCATGAATAACATAATCTCCAACCGAAAGATCGGTAAAACTATTAATCTTTTGTCCTTGATAAGTCGTTTTTCTTCGCCTTTTTTTCTCTACTCCAAATACATCCCCATCCGTCAATACGACAAATTTTAAAAGCGGATAACAAAATCCTCGGTGAAGACTGCCACTTGCGATCATAATCTCCCCTGGCAATAAGGAACGTTCTTTCTCTTCTGATACATAGGCACGCAATTGATATTCTCTTAAATCCTGTGCCATACGTTCTGCTCTCGTCCTAGATCCACAGAGTATCACAACACGGTAATTTTCTTTTTTCCACAGCGTCAAATCTTTAATCAACATCTCAAAGCTGTTTTTATAAGAATTCATATTTTGGACTGCAATATGGTAACTGCTGTTTATCTTCATAAGGGAGAATCGCTGTTCTAAACTGCTGATCAATACTGTCTGCCTACGCTGAAGTCCTGCAAAGGTTTGATCAACTGAATAAACCACCTCTGCCTGCCCTGGCAATAAGTATCCCTTTTCCAGTCGATGTGTCATACTTTCTCTAAATTCTAGTTCAACCGCTTTTGCACGTTCGCTTAGCCGCACAGGCTCATCCAAACAGATTAATGTTGTTTCTTTCGGAAAATATTCATAAAAAGCGCACCTTGTCTTATGAAAGAACGATAAATAACTTTCTAGTCCAACTTGCCGTCCCCCCTCTTTCAATTCTTCTAAAAGTAACTCAATTTGCTCTCGAATTCTCACTGCTTCTTCTAATTTTCCGCTCTCTTTTAACGTACTATAATACTGTTCATATTGTTTTTTTATTTCATTCGTACCATTCTTTAACTGTTCTTCTGTTAAAACAATTTCTCCAGCTGGAAATATTTCAATCTGATCAATTTGTTCAATGGAACGCTGACTTTCCACATCAAAATATCGAATGGAATCTACCTCATCTCCCCAAAGTTCAATTCTACATGGATTTTCTTCTGTCATACTAAAAATATCAATAATACCACCATGAACTGAAAATTGTCCTGGTTCTTCTACTTTTACGACACATTCATATCCAAGTCGAATCACATCTTTTCGAAAAGAGTCAATATTAATTTCCTGTTCTGAATGAATGGTAATAATTTCCTTCTGAATTGCATCAAAAGATGGCAGTGCATTCATTAACGCATCAATCGTTGTAATGATTACTCCACCTTGTTTTTCTCTCATTGCTTTTAATACACTTAAACGCTGTCTTGCAAGCAAACTTCCCTGAACGTCCGCATTATAGAAAATTAAATCCTTTGCTGGATAAAGAGCTGCTTCCCGTGTAAAAAGTTTAAAATCTTCATAGATTTCTTTTGCTCTCAGTTCATTATACGTAACAACAAGACAATACGGATATTCGCTTCTTAATGCATCCATCAAATGAACCTTTTGCGAATCCATACATCCAGAAACTTGAACAGGAGCTTTTCTATTCCTGAGTGCTTCCGATAACTCTTCATATTCCTTCAGTTCTTTCAATGGATTTCCAAATAAACCAGCCATGCTTTCGCCTCTTTTTCTTTCTTTTTCCAATCTATTTTATTCTTTTCTTTTCCTGTTTTATTCTCAAACATTCATAATGACGGAAGTTTTCATTTTTATTTTTTTACTCCATTAAATTGATTCATTGCTGCTTCGATTCCATCTTTCATCATAACAATGACTGCATCTGCTGCATCTAAAAAAGCTTCTTCCATAATTTCTTTTTCCTCTCCCTGAAAATGTCCAAGAACATAGTCCGCCAGATCACGATGTGCTGGTTTTTCTCCTACTCCTACTTTAACCCTCCAAAATTCTTGCGTACCTATATGCTGAATAATACTCTTAATTCCATTATGTCCCCCAGCACTTCCCTTTGCACGAATTCTCAATTGACCTACTGCCAAACTTATATCGTCATATATTAAAATTAAATTTGATTCGTCTGCTTTATAATAATCTAAAATTTCCCGAACACTCTCCCCACTCAAATTCATAAATGTCTGCGGTTTAACAAGTAATACTCTTTGCCCTTCCATTGTTCCTTTTCCGATCATCGCTTTATGTTTTTTTGTATTAACATCAATACCATATTTTCGAGCTAAACAATCAATCACTTCAAATCCTACATTATGTCTCGTTCCAGCATAACGAGACGTTGGATTTCCTAATCCTACTATAATATACATCTCACCAAGATATTCCTTTCTTTCATTATACATGAACGAGGACTGCTGCAAAATCATCTCACCACTATTTTGTAATAGAGGAAAGCTCATTTGCTGCAGCCCCATTCTTATTTTAATCCCATCCGTTTACTCATTACTCACTTGCTTTTGAGCTAGTAGTCTGTGATCCCTGCTTTTCACCTTCTTCTAATACACCTTTTACTGGAGTTGGACGAGCTGGATCAAATACTTCTTTTGCATCAAACAAATCAGACAGTAAATCTCGCTTTCCACAAACGACTTCATACATACGAGTACCATCTAAGTTACGACGTCCTTGACGGAAATAATCGTTGGAAATTTGCACCCAATACTGGGAAGAGTCTACATTGCAGAAATAGCGAAATCCTGCCTCTTTTAAATAAGCGTATCGCTCATTGTCCTCCTCGTAACCTCTCCAAGTTCCTACATCGGCACCCTTTGGAAAAATCATAATATCCGTATCACCTAAAATTGGCTCCACTTCTTTTTCCCACATATCTGTGTCCCATTTGAAACGATCTATATCACATTCTCCTAAGTTTGGATGTCCCCAGCTATGACTGGCAAGCTCCCATCCTAACTCTTTAATTGCCTGTGCGATTTTCTTAGCTGTCTCTTTATCCTGCTCAATATTTTCATTTGGATACTCCATTTTCGCCCGTTCTGCAATATTCTTTTCGCTGTCAATGAAATAATCACAGTCTGGATTATACCAAAAATCACTCGTACGATATCCAAATACGCCATTATACCCTGTTAAAGCCAGGATGCCTTTTGCGCCACGATATGAAAAATCTGGATGTTCTTCAATAAAGTCTTCTAAAATTGGCAGAACATCATAAGAACCTGTCACAGTTGTTCCATCTTCTTGAACATACTCGTTTGTAAGTTTTCCATTCTCATCAATGATTAATCGTTTAGCAAATCCATCTCCTGTCATATATTCATAATAACTTACGTCATCCTGAGAAAGGACAAATGGTGTTTTTCCTTCTGGTAGCATAATTGGCTGTGCTACCATTTTCTCGGTACCATCTGCCTGTGTTTCTATTTTTGCAATATCGTGAAGATTCACTAGTACAAAACCACGTTCGTACATTTCTTGAATAATCTTCTTAAATTCATCTACAGTCGTCATTACTTGGTTATAATCATCCGCATCACTGTCTCCATCAAATGCCAGATCGGTATCTACAATCAAAGTATGGAAAAATATATGTGTGATCTTCGTATTATCCGACCATTTTTTTAGTTCTGACTTTTTCTGTTCATATTCTTCTACTGCTTTTGTATAAGTTATATTCTGTTCGTATCCACTTTGACCTTTCAGTAACTCAATCGCTTGGTCATAATCATACATGGCTGCCAAACGATTTGCTTGATCCAGTATCTCATCCCCAGTTTCTTGAAATCCATTTGACGGATTTTTATTTTCATTAACTCCTGCCATCGTAGGAATACTATCTCTATGCTTCCATATAAAATACCCCAACCCTGCACACATTATAACTAATACCATAATAAGTGCCACAATAGGACCACGTCCAGAGTTCTTTTTTTGTGTACTAGATTTTGCTCGGTTCGTCATTCTCTTCCTCCTTATTTTTCTAATGTATTATTTATAACTGCTCTAATTTTCATGAATCTACTATATTCTACAATAAAATATTCTATCATGCAAGGCAGAACAGGAAACTTAATAAAAACTTAAAAATTTTATTTTTT
>DVHN01000033.1 GCA_018712075.1 Candidatus Fimimorpha faecalis | reverse complement strand
TTATTTCAAATTTTTGAGTGTTTGTAATGTTGGAAGCGAGTAGTTCTGAAGATTCTCCAACCGATTCTTCAAATGCTTGGTCGAAATCTTCAATATCAGTGTTGGCGGCATGTTCCAAAATTTTCTTTACTTCATTACGGTTTAAGGTAACTGGTGCAGAGTTTTCCTGGTTTTCTTGTTCTTTCATTTCTTCGGCTATTTTTTCATGTATCGTGCGAACGGTTTCAAAATTGCATTGTTCTTTTAATGTTTCTTCTAATAAAGTATTAAAAGATTCTTTTTGGTTTACAGCAGTGAGTGGAGCAGTACATCCGAGTAGATTTTGAATAAAACTATCTTGTAATTCCTTGGCGTTTTTTGAATAATAGAGCATACTATGAATGTCTGCATTGCGGTCATGGAATGCAGGAAATAAAAATCCACAATCTGGAACTTCTACAATCCAGTCACGGACACGTTCTTCAATCGTATTGTTTTGTGTATTATAGCAAAGACCTGCTTTTGATAGTTTAACAGGACAGATGGAACAGAGTAAATATTCATATACAGAGTCGGAGGCATCTTCCATCTCGATATTGTCACTGCCACGCTTTGGGATATCATAGGCTCCATGAATTAATATAATATAGTAGTTTTCTCCATAATAGTAAAATTCAATAATTTTATTATAAAATTCTTCTAATAATGTTTCATCTTTTAGTTGGCTGTCTCTAAGGCGGAGCAGGAACTTTTGAGTTCCATCTTCAAATTCTTGATCTAAAGGAAAATCTAAGTTAATTAAGTTTTTTCCAATTGTTCCAGATAATGTTTTTCGGAAAATTTCAAAGTATTTAAACATTTCTTCCTGAGAAAGTGAAAGAAAAGCTTCTTTTAATTCGGTTTTTTTCCGTTTTTCTCCATCTACATAACATCCGCAGATTCGAGTAATTGCACTGCGGTCGGGAGCCATTAATTTTTTTATTTCCGAAACTTCTTTTTTATTCATACAAGTAAACCCTTTCCATGATTGTTGTTATACTATTGAGGATAAAGAAGGATATGTCTTATGCTGAAAAGCAGGGATTGAAAGAAGTATTATATCAAAGGAAAAGAGGGTAGCTGCATCTTAGGATCAGTACCCTCTATTTCTTTTATAAAAACGTTGTGAAATTAATATTCCATTGCTTTTTCAGTACCGTCTAATACACGTAATGCTCCTTGAGCCAATGCAAGTAATTCATCTTCACCAGGATATACCGTAATATTTGCAATAAAGGAGACACGATCTTTGATTGCATCACATACTTCTTTTCCATAAGCAATACCGCCAGTTAAGACAATCTGATCTACTTTGCCTTTCAATACAGTTGCCATAGCTCCGATGTCTTTACAGATCTGATAGATAAATGCATCAAATACATTTTTGGCTTCTTCATTGCCTTCTTCAAATGCCATGCGGTTTACATCACGCATATCATTAGTATGAAGATAAGCGTTCAAGCCGCCATTACCAACTAACTTTTTATACATTTCTTTTTCTGTATATTTACCAGAGAAACACATTCTCATTAATGGAACAGCTGGTACACAACCTGCACGTTCTGGGGAGAAGGAACCTTCACCGTCCAAGGCATTGAAAACATCGACAATCTTACCATTTGTATGAGCACCAACGGAAACACCACCGCCCATATGTACAACGATTAAGTTGACGTCTTCATAAGCTTTTCCAATTTCCTTTGCATAACGTTTTGCAACTGCTTTTTGATTTAAAGCATGGAAAATACTTGTTCTTGGGAGTTCTGGTACACCAGAATATCTGGCAATAGGTGTCAATTCGTCAACAACGACTGGATCAACGATATAGGAAGGAACACCGATCTCATCTGCGATTTCTCTTGCTAAAATACCACCTAAGTTAGAAGCATGTTGTCCTTGTACACCAACTTTTAAGTCGGCCAATAATTCATCAGATACTGCATAAGTACCGCCTGGGATTGGTTTTAATAAACCGCCACGACCTACTACAACATCTAAATCTTTGGCATCAAAGTTTTTAGAGGAAAGAAAATCAATGATAATTTTTTTACGAAAATCTTTCTGATCTACAATAGTAGCATACTGAGCAATTTCATCAGTAGAATGACGAAGTGTTTCTTCAAATAAAAGTGTTTCATCCTCAAATACACCAATCTTAGTGGAGGTGGAACCTGGATTAATAACTAATACTTTATAGCTCATGAATGAATCTCCTTTTCTAAATTTTGTGTCATTAACCAATCGAATCAGCTACAACTGCTGCAAGTGCGATGGAATTAATTTTTGTTTCAAAGTCGTCCGAACGAGATGTCAAAATAACAGGAGCAGATGTACCGATTAACAGATTACCATTTTTCACTTTAGCAGTACGAACCAAAATCTTATATGTAATGTTACCAGCATCAATATTTGGGAATAGGAGAATATCTGCATGACCAGCAACTGGATTGGAAACACCCTTATGTTTCGCTGCTTCTGGGTCAATGGCAAGATCCATAGAAAGTGGTCCGTAAACAACACAATCTTTGATTTCACCCTTTTCGTTCATTTCGGTTAAAGCAGCAGCATCTACAGTTGGAGGCATCTTTGGATTTACAACTTCAACTGCACAAATTGGAGCTACCTTAGGAGTTTCAATACCACATGCCTGAGCGATTTCAACTGCATTGTTAATGATTGTAACCTTATCTTCTAAAGAAGGATAGGTGTTAAATGCAACATCGGTAAAGAATAAAAGACGATCAATGCCTTCAATTTCAAATACACAAACGTGAGACATCATCTTGCCTTTTCTAAGACCACATTCCTTATTTAATACACTCTTTAAAAATAATTTTGTGTCCAGAAGACCTTTTAAAAGAATATCAGCTTTTTTGTCGTGAACTAATTTAACTGCGGTTAAAGCTGCCTGTGCAACATCTGGTTCATCAATGATTTCAAATCCAGTTAAATCCATATTCATTTCTGCTGCAACCGCTTCAATCTTTTCCTTGTCTCCAACAAGAATAGAATCTGCGATTCCACGTTCCTTAGCAATTTTAACTGCTTCTAATACAGCGTCATCCTGTGCCACAGCAACAGCAAGTTTTTTTGTGCCACAGCTTGTGGCTTTTGATACTAATTCATCAAAACTCTTACTCATTTTTTACCTCCTGTATCGCATTTCATGCAACATAAGTCCTCTTACTTTTTTTAGTATTGTTAAATTATAGACATATTTTAAGTCTAGCACTGAATAAGAAAAAGGTCAAGGAAAAAAATTGATAAAGGTGAGTCAATTTCTCAAAATGAAATATGGTGTTTCCAAGCTTGCTTAGAGTGTTCTGTTAGAGACTGTTTTGTAATAATAGAAATTTATGGAGTTATGATATCAAAAGGAAATTCTATATAGAGGTTTTCATTCTCTTGTTAGAAACTATTTGGTTGTAATTTAGAAGGGAACGTAGTATAATAAAGAAGAATTTTTACGAAATTATGGATCGTATTGTTGAGGAGGATTAGAATGAACTTCATATTTATTTCCCCACAGTTTCCATCCAATCATTGGAATTTTTGTGCGCAGTTAAAAAATAATGGGGTAAACGTATTGGGAATTGGTGATGCATCCTATGATTCTTTGAAATATCAGTTGAAATCAGTGTTAACAGAATATTACAAAGTAGAAAATTTGGAAGACTATAACCAAGTAATGAAGGCGGTTGCATACTTTACGTTTAAATATGGAAAAATAGATTGGTTAGAAAGTAATAATGAATATTGGATAGAACAAGATGCAAAACTACGTACGGATTTTCATATTACAACAGGGTTTAATCTGGATGAAGTTCAAAAAGCAAAGTACAAATCGATTATGAAAGAATTGTATCAGCAGTTTCAGATTCCGACTATACCATATGTAATTGTGGATCATCCAGAGAAATGTAGAGCATTTGCAGAGAAAACAGGTTATCCAATTGTTGTAAAACCAGACAGAGGAATGAAACTGGGAGAACTCCAGTTGTTGAATAATGAGACAGATTTAGAAGAATTTCTGAATATTTCTCGAAATGGGACATGGATTATGGAACCATATATTAATGGAACCGTTTGGTCTTATGATGCAATTGTTAATAGTAATGAAACTCCTATATTTGAATCAGGAAGTGTAACACCAATTTCTGCTTTAGATGTTGTGAATCAACAAGAAGATGTTTATTTTTATATTTTAAAGAAAATTCCAGAAGATCTGAAAGAAATAGGACGGCACTGTATAAAAGCATTTGATGTGAAAAGACGTTTTATTCATTTTGAGTTTTTCCGTTTAAATAGAGATCAAGAAGGAGTTGGAAAAAAAGGGAATTTGATTGCATTGGAATCAAATATGTGCCCAAAAGGAGGGTATATGTTTGATATGTTAAATTATGCAAACAGTACGGATGTTTATCGAATATGGGCAAGTATGGTCGCATTTGATGATTATAAGGAAACGAATCATTACGATCAATTTTTCTGTTGCTTTATTATAAGAAGAGATGACAAGAACTATATTCATAGTCATAATGAAGTGTTGTCAAAGTATCGAGCGAATATTACATTGAGCAATAAAATTTCAGAAGACAATATAACTGGAGTAAATGGACAAATATACCTTGCTAAGTTTGCAGAGGAAACAGCGATGAAACAATTTGTACAATTTGCATTGAGTAGACTAACATAACTGCTACTGATACGAATTGGTTGCTCACCGCCTGTAGAGGTGGGAGTCTTCCCCCCGTCTGATAAAAAACTTCCTGCTTAAAGAAAGGAGCTGTTCGATGCAGTGTAAAGAAGCGACTAGTTTGATTATCCCGTTTATCGAGAGAGAACTACCTGAGGATAAGTTAAAAATATTTTTAGAACATATACGTAATTGTAAAGAATGTCGAGAAGAACTAGAGATCTATTATACGATTCACATGTATATTGAAGGAATTGATCGAGATTGGTTTTCTACCTATAATTTTAAAGGTGAGTTTGAAAAGGAATTAAAAGAAGCAAATGCTTATGTAAGATGGACTAATATTATGTCCTTTTTTAAAGATTTGATTACAGCGTTTGCTATCATAGGTATTCTTATTATTCTTACGCTGCAATTGCAGTTATGGGGATTAATTGGATAGGAAAAAGCTGCAAGAAAGCGGCGGAATGGAGGAATCATGGAACAAGAATTTTTATTATTAATTGACGGTTCCAGTTTGTTAACAACACAGTTTTTTGGAAATCTTCCACGTGAAATTCTATTTGCGAAGACATTGGAGGAAAAGGAAAAATATTTTTATAAGATTATGATGACATCCAAAGGTGTTTATACCAACGCAGTATTTGGTTTTATTCGGACGTTGTTTAAAATTCTAAAAGAACAAAAACCAACTTATCTTGCAGTGGCATGGGATTTAAGCCGAGATACCTTTCGCCGAGAATTGTATGCAGATTATAAAGGAAATCGTAGTGAAACATTAGTTCCATTAAAAGATCAGTTTGCACTTTGCCAAGATGTACTGAAGCGGATAGGAGTTTGCCAATTTATGGATCCGATATATGAAGCGGATGATTTTTGTGGAACACTTGCTAAAAAATTTGAAATGACCGTTCCCGTTAAAATTTTAACGAAAGACAATGATTATTTGCAGCTTGTCACAGAGCGTACAAATCTTTGGATGATGCATACAACGGCGGAAAAAACAGAGGAATTGTTTAAAAAATACCGAATTGATAAAAAAACGGTGAATGTGCCAGAACGTGCGTTTAATTATACTCCAGCGTTGGTAGAAAAAGAATTTGGAATTTCTCCAGCCCATGTAAACTCACTAAAGGGATTAATGGGAGATAGTTCGGATAATATTAAAGGAGTCGCAGGAATTGGAGAAGCAACGGCTGTAAAGTTAATTCAAGAGTATGGAACAATTGATAATCTTTATAAAGCAATTCAAAATTTAGACAAGACAAAAGAAAAAGAAATAAAAGCGTACTGGAAAGAAAAACTAGGGTTAAAACGTTCTCCGCTGAATTATTTATTAAAGACAAGTGAGACAGAACTAGTAGGAGAAAAGGCAGCACGGTTGAGTGAACAGCTTGCTACAATTAAATGTGATATTGAACTTCCAAATATAACTTTGGAATCCATGAAAGTTGCAATTAATGAGGAAGAAACAAAAAAAGTATTGGAAGAATTAGAATTTCGTTCTTTAAAAATAGATTTTGGAAATGAACATCAAAAAGAAGCAGATGCATTGGAAGAGAGTTTCCAAGAAATTAATGATATGATGCAGGCGCAAAAGATATTTGAGCGTGCATGGAGCGAATCCGCAGTTGGTTTACAATTTTTATGTGATCGAGAAACTTTTGTTGGAGTTGGAATTGCTACTTCAAAAGAAACGGCATTTATTCGTTCAGAATTCTTCCTTACACCAGAATTGCTTGCTCAATGGACAAGAGAATTGTTATCCCATGTTTCGACCATTTATGTATTAGATTTAAAACCAATGCTTTTTTGGCTTGGGATGGAGGATTCCAATCGAATAAGAGATTTAGGAGTAGGAGCCTATTTACTAAATCCACTTGTATCGACTTATCCATATGAGACATTGGCGAAAGAATTTTGTGATTGGGAAATTCCAGATCAGATGAAACTAATTGGAAAAACGTCCATAGAACAGGCGTTTACAATGATGCCAGAAGAACTTAAAAAGTTGGCTTGCTATGAGGCGGTGACTGCGCTTCATGCAGGACCTGTGATAGAAACAAAATTGAAAGATACTCATATGTTGGAGTTGTTTTATCAAATTGAAATGCCGCTTATTTTTAGTTTGTATCGGATGGAACGAGCTGGAATTATGGTGAAGGCAGAACAACTTGCAAATTATGGGAAACGTCTGGCAGAAGGGATATCGGATTTAGAAAAGGAAATTTATGAATTAACCGAGGAGCAGTTCAATATTAATTCTCCGAAACAGCTGGGAGATGTATTATTTGAAAAGATGAAACTTCCTTATGCGAAAAAGACGAAAAATGGATATTCTACAGCAGCAGATGTATTGGAGAAACTGGCGCCGAATTATCCAGTAGTAAAGAAGATATTGGAATATCGCCAATTAGCGAAGCTAAAATCGACCTATGCAGATGGGCTTTCTAATTTTATTCAGGCAGATGGAAGAATTCATGGAAGGTTTAATCAGACAATTACAGCGACAGGAAGGATTAGTAGTACAGAGCCTAATTTACAAAACATTCCAGTTCGAATGGAACTTGGCAGAGAAATCCGAAAAGTGTTTGTACCAGCCGAGGGATTTGTGTTTGTAGATGCAGATTATTCGCAAATTGAACTTCGTATTCTAGCTCATATGTCGGGAGATGAGGGATTAATCAAAGCCTATCGAATGGCACAGGATATTCATGCCATTACGGCGTCGGAAGTGTTCCATGTTCCTTTGGAAGAAGTTACTCCACTGCAAAGGCGTAATGCGAAGGCGGTGAATTTTGGAATTGTATACGGAATTAGTGCATTTGGACTGAGTGAAGATTTAAGTATTACAAGAAAAGAAGCGCTTGATTATATTCAGCGTTATTTTGAAACTTATCCAAAAGTAAAACTATTTTTGGATGAATTAGTAGAGGATGGAAAAGAACATGGATTTGTCAGTACAATGTTTGGACGCCGAAGACCGATTCCAGAGTTAAAATCAGCGCAATATATGCAGCGTCAATTTGGAGAACGAGTCGCAATGAATTCTCCAATTCAAGGAACGGCGGCAGATATCATGAAAATTGCGATGATTCGTGTGGATGAACGGCTCAGAAAGGAAAAACTGGAGTCTCGTGTCATTTTGCAAGTGCATGATGAATTATTAGTAGAGGCAAAGAAAGAAGAAGTGGAAGAAGTAAAACGGATTTTAACAGAAGAAATGCGAGGAGCAGCAGATTTGAAAGTGCCACTGGAAATTGATTTGGAAACTGGTATGAGCTGGTTTGAAACAAAATAGTTACGAAAAGAGGAAGAAATTATGATAACAATTGGTATCACTGGAGGGGTTGGTTCTGGAAAATCAAGTGTGCTGGATTATATTAAAAATCATTACTCGGCCTATGTGATTCTGGCGGATGAAGTAGGACATCAATTAATGGAACCAGGGGGAGCTACTTATGATCGTCTCATCGAGGTTTATGGAAATGGAATTTTAATGGAAGATGGAACGATTGATAAGAAAAAACTAGCAGAAATTGCATTTAAGGATGCTGCATCCATTCAAAAAATTAATGGTTTAACGCATCCATTGATTTGCAACGCGATTGTAAAAGAAATGGAGAAAATTGAAAAATCTGGAAAATATGAGTTTTTATTTTTAGAGACTGCAATTTTAGAAGAAAGTGGCATGAGTGATGAATGTGATTGGGTATGGTATATTCATGCTCCAGATGAAGTAAGAATTGAGCGATTGATGGCATCGAGAGGATATTCAAGACAACGGTGTAAAGCGATTATGAAACAGCAGATGGAAGAAGAAAAATTCTATAAAATTGCAGACTATGTGATCGAAAACGGGGGAGATTTCGAGGAAACAAAGGCTCAAATTCATCGACTTCTGGGTTGACAGGTTAGAGATGCTTTTCTATAATAAAAGGGCGATAAAATAGGGATATTGGATCGAAAAGAAGAAAAAGGTGGGAGTAAAATGCGTTTTGTCAACATTGCGAGTGGAAGCAGTGGAAATTGTACTTATATTGGAACAGAACAGTCACATATTTTAATTGATGCAGGAATTTCCTGTAAAAGGATTACTGACAATCTAAAAAAGCTGGATTTGAAACCATCGGATTTGGATGGAATCTTTATTACACATGAACATTCCGATCATATTCAGGGAATTCGTGTATTGTCAAAGAAATTTGGAATTCCACTTTATGGTACAAAAGAGACATTACAAGCGATTGCACAATTAGATAAAAAGGGAGAAATTGATTCTGATTTATATCGTCCAATTTTGCCAGATGAAACAGTTCAGGCAGGAGATATGGAAGTATTAGCATTCTCCAACAGTCACGATGCAGCCAATCCAGTGGCTTACCGTGTGCAGTCGAATATGAGTTCTGTCGGAGTGGTTACGGATTTGGGTGATTATAATGACTATACGGTTCAGCATTTATTGAATTTAGATGCAATACTTTTAGAAGCAAACCATGATGTGAGAATGCTGGAAATGGGATCGTATCCGTATTATTTGAAACGTCGTATTTTTGGAAAATATGGGCATTTATCCAACGAATGTGCGGGACAACTCTTAAATGAAGTATTGCACGATAATCTCAAATATATTATGCTGGGACATCTGAGTCAAGAGAATAATTATGAGGCGTTGGCATATGAAACCGTTTGCTGTGAAATTGATACGGCAGATACAAAATATCATTCCTCTGATTTTCCAATTCACGTGGCACAGCGAAATCAAATGTCACCAGTAATTCAGATTTGACGGAGCAAAATAATTTTTATAAAATGAGAAAGAAAGGAAAAATTATGACAAAGGCAATCATTACAGTAGTAGGAAAGGATACCGTAGGTATTATCGCAAAAGTATGTACTTATCTTGCAGAGGCAAATATTAATATTTTAGATATTTCTCAAACAATTGTTCAAGGATATTTTAATATGATGATGATTGTAGATATAAATGATTCTTCCAAGGAGTTTGGCAGTATTGTTACAGAATTAGATGCATTAGGAGAGAATATTGGAGTTAAAATCCGTTGTCAAAAAGAAGAGATTTTTACGAAAATGCATCGTATTTAAGGAGGAGTTATGCTAAATATTTTTGAAGTCAATGAAACAAATCATATGATCGAGCAAGAAAAGTTAGATGTTCGAACTATTACAATGGGAATTAGTCTGCTGGATTGCTGTGATAGTGATTTACAAAAAGTAAATGAAAACATTTATAATAAAATTACAAAACTGGCAGAAAAACTTGTTTCTACAGGTCAGGAGATCGAACAAGAGTATGGAATTCCAATTGTAAACAAACGTATTTCCGTTACACCAATTGCACTAGTTGGAGGTGGATGTTGTAAAACATCGAAGGATTTTGTGACGATTGCAAAAACGTTAGATCGTGCGGCAAAAACAGTTGGAGTAAACTTTATTGGAGGTTATTCTGCACTAGTAAGCAAAGGTATGACAACGGCAGATCGACTTTTAATTGAATCCATTCCAGAAGCACTTGCTGCGACGGAACGGGTATGCAGTTCGGTTAACGTAGGTTCGACAAAAACAGGAATGAATATGGATGCCATTTGTCTGATGGGTGAAATCGTGCGAAAAACAGCGGAGCTTACAAAAGAAAATGATTCGCTTGGATGTGCGAAATTAGTTGTTTTTTGTAATGCACCAGACGATAATCCATTTATGGCAGGCGCATTTCATGGAGTTACCGAAGCAGATGCAATTATCAATGTTGGAGTGAGTGGTCCAGGCGTTGTAAAAACGGCATTGGAAGGTGTAAGAGGTAAAAATTTTGAAGAACTCTGTGAAATGATTAAAAAGACGGCATTTAAAATTACTCGTGTTGGCCAGTTGGTTGCACAGGAGGCGAGTCGCCGTTTGAATGTTCCTTTCGGAATTATTGACCTTTCTCTTGCTCCAACTCCTGCGGTTGGAGATAGTGTTGCAGAAATTTTAGAAGAAATTGGCCTGGAAATGGTTGGCGCACCAGGAACAACCGCAGCTTTGGCAATGCTAAATGATCAAGTGAAAAAAGGCGGTGTCATGGCTTCTTCCTACGTAGGTGGATTGAGTGGAGCTTTTATTCCAGTGAGTGAAGATCAAGGCATGATCCAAGCAGCAGCTTGTGGCGCATTAACTTTGGAAAAACTGGAAGCTATGACTTGTGTATGTTCGGTAGGATTGGATATGATTGCGATTCCAGGAGATACAAAAGCTACTACAATTGCAGGTATTATTGCGGATGAAGCAGCAATTGGCATGGTAAATCAAAAAACGACAGCTGTTCGTATTATTCCAGTCATTGGAAAAGGAGTTGGGGAAACCGTTGAATTTGGAGGATTGCTTGGTTATGCTCCAATTATGCCAGTAAATCAAAAAGACTGTTCTGCATTTGTAACAAGAGGCGGAAGAATTCCAGCTCCAATTCATAGCTTTAAAAATTAAATAAATAGGAATCAGGTTTTTGTGTTTCTTATGGAAGGAGAATTATTATGCAGATGATTGTGGCGGTAGATAATAATTGGGCGATCGGAAATCAGGGAAAGCTGCTTGTACGAATTCCAGCCGATATGCAATTATTTCAAAGAGAGACAATGGGAAAAGTTGTGGTTATGGGAAGAAAAACATTTGAAAGTCTTCCAGGAGCGCAACCCCTTGCAAAACGTACCAATATTGTTTTGACAACAAAAACAAATTATCATCCTAAAAATGTAATAGTTGCACATAATAGCAAAGAAGCAGAAGAATTGCTAAAAAAATATCGTTCGGAAGATATTTATATTATTGGCGGACAAAGTGTGTATGAACAATTCCTTCCATTTGTAAATACGATACATGTTACAAAAATCAATTATACTTATCAAGCAGATACCTTTTTTCCTGATTTAACTCAAATGAAAGAATGGGTGATGAAAGAAGAAAGTGAGGAACAGACCTATTTTGATTTGGAATATTATTTTCAAAAATACGTTAGAAAGTCTTGACAGACACAAAAAAAAGTTTTAAATTATTTTTAGTTCTTCTATATGATAAAGTGTTACCATGTTGATCCAAAAACATCTGCTTCAGCTATGGGGGCTTTCTACAAAAGGCTGTATTAAAGCCTTTTATACCTTTCCTATATGAAAGGAAGAGGGAGTAAGCGAATAGAGGAAACGACCTAAGGGTATAGATTTCTAAAGAGAGGATGAGTAGTTATGTTAGATATCAAATATGAATTAACAACAAGCCCAAAGCAAAAACCAGCAGCCGATGATCCATTAGTATTCGGAACCATTTTTACTGATCATATGTTTATTATGAACTATGAGACAGGAAAAGGATGGCATGACGCAAGAATTGTGCCATATCAGCCAATTGTATTGGAACCATCCGCAATGGTATTTCATTATGGACAGGAGATGTTTGAAGGATTAAAGGCATATCGTGGACCAAAGGAAGAAGTTTTGCTATTCCGTCCAGATAAGAATATCGAACGTGCAAACAAAACAAATCGCAGACTTTGTATTCCAGAAATCCCAGAAGAAGATTTCTTACAGGCATTAAAAGCAATTGTAAAGACAGATGCAGACTGGATTCCAGAAAAACCAGGAACTTCCTTATATATTCGTCCATTTATTATTGCAACGGATCCATTTTTAGGAGTAAGACCATCCGATACTTATCTATTTATTATTATTCTTTCTCCAGTTGGTCCATATTATGAAAGTGGATTGGAGCCAGTTAAGATTTGGATTGAAGATGAATACGTTCGTGCAGTTCGTGGAGGTATCGGTGAAGCAAAGACTGGCGGTAACTATGTAGCCAGCTTAAAGAGCCAAGTAAAAGCACATGACGAAGGATATTCTCAGGTGCTTTGGTTAGACGGTGTAGAGAGAAAATACATCGAAGAAGTAGGAGCAATGAATATCTTCTTTAAAATCAATGGAAAAGTTGTTACTCCAATGCTGACAGGAAGTATTCTAGCAGGTGTAACAAGAGACTCTGTTATTCAGCTTTGTAAGCAATGGGGTGTTCCAGTAGAAGAAAGACGTATTTCTGTAGATGAAGTATATGAAGCTGCCATGAACGGTACATTGGAAGAATGTTTCGGAAGTGGTACAGCCGCAGTTATTTCTCCAGTAGGAGAACTGAGATTTGAAGACCATCGCTTTGAAATCAATGGTGGAAAGATCGGAGAATTGAGCCAGAAACTTTATGATACCGTAACAGGCATCCAGTTAGGCAAAGTAAAAGGACCAGAAGGCTGGAGTGTACAGGTAGACTAATTAAAATAAATAATGAAAGATAAATGCCACTCTTGACAGGAAACCTGTTGAGGGTGGTATTTTTGATCTCATACTTCATTTGTTGACTGTCAGAAATTTCTATGATAGGATGAAAACATAAAAAATAATAACTTGTGTTTTTATTAATGATTGTAACAATTAGGGAAGGGAGTGTGCTAAGCAAATGGGATTTTTTGTTAACCCGCCAGCCGATGCTTTTGCAGAGATTTTGAATTATAAAAATTATGTTGATAAATCGGAATTAATTGCTTATACAAATAATGTTCTTGGTACTCCTGATAAATTAATCTGTTTTAGTCGTCCACGTCGATTTGGTAAATCATTTGCAGCAAGAATGTTGGCTGCTTATTATTCAAAAGGAGCCGATTCCACAGTACTTTTTGAGAATCTTAAAATTGCTCAAAATGAAAAATTTCAAGAAAATCTGAATCAGTATGATGTATTGTTTCTCGATGTTACATTATTTATTTCGATGGCAGATTATATCGGTGATACCGTTTCTAATTTACAAGTTGATGTAATTGAGGAATTACGAGAAACTTATCCCGATTGTATAAAAGAAAATACGAAATCTTTGTTTAAGGCATTGATGCAGGTTCATGCAAAGACAGGAAATAAATTTTTTGTTATCATTGATGAATGGGATGCATTATTTAGGGAGGCAAAGGATGATATAAAACTACAAAAATCGTATATTCAGCTGTTGAGAAGCATGTTTAAAAGCGGACAGACTTCGCAGGTTATTATCGGAGCATATATGACAGGGATATTACCGATTAAAAAATATGGAACACAGTCTGCATTGACTGATTTTAGAGAGTTCACTATGCTAAAGCCAGGTCCTCTTACTCCATTTATTGGATTTACAGAAGAAGAAGTAAAAGAACTATGTGCAGAATATGATTTGGATTTTGACGAAGCTCGTAAGTGGTATGATGGTTATTGTTTTGATGAAATGGGACATGTATACTGTCCAAATTCTATTATGGAGCTTATTTCAACAAAGCAATTTGATAGCTATTGGACGGAGACAGAAACTTATGAGTCGCTGCGAGATTATATCGATTTAAATATGGATGGATTGAAGGATGCTTTAATAGAAATGATAGGAGGAAAAAAGTGTAAAATTGACACGAAAACATTTCAAAACGATATGACTTCTATAAACAGTCGAGATGATGTTTTTACATTATTTGTACATTTGGGATATCTTGCATATGATAGGAAAAGCAAATCGGTTTTTATTCCAAATGAAGAAGTTAGAAGTGAATTCATTAGGGCTGTTAAAGAAGGAAGACGACCAGAGCTTGCAAAAGCAGTAAAAATTTCGGACGACCTTTTAAATGCTACAATTAAGATGGACGAAGACCGTGTTGCACAAATAATAGAGACCATGCATATGGCAGAAACTTCGCCGAAAAATTATAATAATGAACAGGCACTTCGTTATGTGATCATTATGGCTTATTTGAGTTCTATGGATCATTATCTGAGATTTGAAGAGTTGGCAAGTGGCAGAGGGTACTCGGATATTTTATTTTTGCCTCGAAAGACTTCATCAAAGCCTGCCCTTCTAATTGAGTTAAAGTGGGATAAAAATGCAGATAAAGCAATCACGCAAATAAAAGAGAAACAGTATACAGAAATTATCAAGAAATTTGATTATAAGGGTGAACTTCTTCTGGTTGGCATCAATTACAGTACAAAGACTGGCACACATACTTGTAGGATTGAGAAATATACCTAAAAGTGGCAGTGTATAAGGTCAAAAAATAGATTGATTCATAGAAAAAACCCCCGGTTTCCTTCCGTTTTTTGACTTTATAAAGGAACTCAGGGGTTGCCGTTATGATATGCTGTTTTGTGAAGACTTTAGGTTTTCTTTTTTAACGGAAGCAATTTTTGCAAGGCTCATATCCACTTGCCTGTGCCTGTCCAAGTGGTACTTGCCAGGAAGTGTCTGGATTACTGTTTCCGCAATTTGGCTTGTTATGATATTTGGAACCGGTTTTTGTAAGCCAAACCATTTGTGTCTGATTGTTCTGCTGTGCTTGTGATTGGGCAATGGAGGCTTGTTGAGAAGCAGCAATCGAAGCTGCCTCTGCTTCTGCCTGTGATTGGGCTGCGGAAGCTTGCTGAGAAGCAGCAATCGAAGCCGCCTCTGCTTCTGCTTGTGACTGAGCGATGGAAGCTTGTTTTTCTTCTTCCTTGGAAGCTTCAATAGAAGCCTTTTTTGATTCTTCTGCCTTGGAAGCTTCGACGGAAGCTTTTTTTGATTCTTCTTCTTTAGAAGCCTCGATAGAAGCTTTTTTTGAAGCCTCTTCTTTGGATGCAGCAATGGATTCTTCCTTTGCTTTTTTCGAGGCTATTTCTTTTTTGGATTGTGTAGTTTCCTCTTTTGTAGTCTCTTTCGACTGTGTAGTTTCTTTAGTAGTCTTTTGTTCTGTCGTAGATTCTGTTGTTTGTGAAGCAGATTGACTGGATGGCTGGCTGCCACAAGCAGACAATGCTATGATTAATGCAGATAGAAAGACCAAGCACCGTTTTTTCTGATGTTTCATAAATAAAAATCCTCCTAATATATTATCAAAATTGTAATCTTTTGTAAAAAGAAAGTAGTAGTATTATAACACAATTTGTATAGAAAGAAAAGAGAAAATCACTGTAGATTTTTTAGATCTACAAAGCAGCTCGCCATAATTCTTGATAAATTTGGTAGCCTATGGTAATATGGAAAAAATAATAATTGGAATTCATTATGATGAGGAAAAGAAAGAACATCAAACATCAATGTGTGATGGAAAGAGTGGAAAAGTAGTTTCATGGAATTTTCGATAAGGTGGAAAGGAATCAGGGAAAATGAAAGAAGAAAGGTTTGCTTATTTATCAGCGGATGGAAAAACAACCATCCATGGAGTTTTTTGGATACCAGATTCTACTGCATTGGCGGTGTTGCAAATCTCTCATGGTATGACGGAGTATGCACAAAGATATAGAGATCTGGCAGAATTTTTCACAAAACATGGATATATTGTTGCTGTGAATGATGTGATTGGACACGGAGAATCGGTGATTCCTGGAGAAGAGCCAATGCATATGGAAAAATGGGAACATGCAGTAAAAGACTGTGAAACGTGCAGGAAAAAGATGAAGGCATTGTATCCACAACTTCCATATTATATGATGGGATTTTCATTGGGTTCTTTTATTCTTCAGTCGCATCAAGTTGATTATCCAAATACCGCAGACGCTTTGATTTTTGCAGGAACAGGCAGGATACCTTCGGTACAGCTAAAAATAGCAAAACGATTTGTAAGGCATGTGGCGAAAAAAGCTGGGATAAATCGTACCGATCCAAGGATTCATGAGTTATCGTTTGGCACGTATAACAAACATTTTGCTTCAGAAAAGGGAGAATTTTCGTGGTTGTATACGAATAAATCTTGTATGAAAGCTTATACAAAAGATAAAAATAGAGGAAATGATATGACCTGTGGTTTCTTTTATCAGTTTTTGTCGGGAATGGAATATGTAAATCAACATCGGAAGTCACTGAAAATTGGAGTACCAGTGCTTTTGATATCTGGTTTGCAAGATCCAGTAGGGAATTTTGGAAAAGGAGTGAAAAAACTGTATAGACAGTACAAAAAAATGGGAATCCAAGTAAATCTAAAATTGATTTCGGGATACCGACATGATATTTTCCATGATGCCTGCAAAAAGAAAGTGCAGAAATATATCCTGCATTGGCTGCCAAAAGAGAATGTCTTTTGAGTTTTGTATTATAGTATCTGTTTATTGAATAATATTGAATTTTTGATCTACAATCTGATTGTATAGCTGAGGTGTCAGTGCTAAGATAAATAGTTTTTAGAACATAGATAAAGAAGCTGTTAAGAAAATGTAAATATGCAAAAAATAATGGGATAATCGTAAGGGAAAGGTGGAAGAAAAGTATGAGATGGTTACATATTTCAGATATTCATTTTAATGTTCCAGGATATGATTCCAAGAAATTGAAGTCAAAATTAAAACTGTGTTTGAATGAGCTGAATGAATCCATAGATTTTATGCTGATTACTGGTGATTGTTTTTATCAGTATCGTGGAGGAGAGCGTGATCAAACAGCAACAGTAAAATTTGTTAAAGAACTGGCTAAAAATTGTGGATGTAAGAATAATAGAATTTATATGTGTCAGGGCAATCATGATGTAAACAGGAATGATATAAAAAGAAATGAAATTATAAAAGATATTCGTGATGGATTAAAAGATTTTTCATCTAATTATGATACTCTATGTGAATTAGGAAATGAAAAATTTCTCTATTTGCATAAGAGAATAAATACATACGATTATGAAGCATATAAGGTGTATGCTCCAAAATCCGAAATATTCCGTATCATATCTATAAATACAGGGCTTCTTTCTATGGATGATAATGACACTGGAAAACTGAAGGTCTGTAATGAAATGTTGACAGAGATTGGTGATAAAATATTGAATGATGATAGAATTAATATTCTTATTATGCATCATGGGACTGAATTTCTGGAGATTGAAGATGCAAAAAAATTTGAGCATTGGATGGAAGACAACCATATTGATATTGTACATTGCGGACATACACATAGAGCTGCTATTGAGACTTATAATGATATTTTTCGAGACATAAAGCAGTTTACAGCGGGGGCATTAATGTTGGATTCCTATGCAATACCTAGTTTTTATATAGGTGAGTATGATGATAGAGTATCTCAAGTTACATTAAAGTTATATACATATTCCAAAAAAACAGAAGAATGGATTGTAGATAACCAGCATCTAAGAAAATTTAAAAATGGAATATATCAGTATACTCTTAGTCGCAAAAAAGTTGAGGATGAAGTGGCTGAGAACTCAGTATTGCGTTGTAAAACAACAGTTGATACATTTAATAGAAAATATGCTCAAAAATTTAGCAGTAAAAAAATTTATTCTAACAAATATGAAGGATTAGAAGATTTTGATGCATGGAAGATTATTCATTCGTTGGTTGAAGTAGGAGTTCACTATGCACTTGCTCTGGAAATGACAAAGCAAATAATTGATGAAATTACTAATGAAGATTTTGAATGTGATGGTAATATTTTGTCGTGCAAAGAGTTGCGAAATATAGTGTATAGTGAAATTACAAATGGGAAATCATCAAGTTCTGAATCTGAGTTTGATGTGAGCTGCTGGGCAAGTCGTTATGCAAGAAGATATAATCGTAATGAAGAAATGGTTGTTCTAAAAGACTATGGTCAAAAAGATAAATTAAATTGCAGTTATATTAAAAATGTTCTTTTAAAAGAAGTAGTAGATAGTGTAACAGGAAATAGTATTTTCTATGAAAAAATATTTCATAATGAGCGGACAAGAATGTCTGAAAGTATATTAGACTTTTTTAAAAATATGGGAATATTTGAAATAAAAAGTACAGCACTAAAAGAATTAGTTATAGAATATATTACACAAAAACCTCATCCATGGTTAGTAAATGGGAATAGAAAAGCTTTGTTAACATATCACTGTAATCAATGTGAGAAGCATATTGCTCAATTAGAGGGTACTCATATTCATAAAAGTATCATATTACAAACTGAAGCTGCTTATCATATTTGTGCAATGTTTTTAGTTCAATATGATGATTATATTGGGTGTACAGAAACTTCACCCATTAATATTCTACAACGGGCAGTTAATTGTTTTAATAATACAAAAAAATTTTCGATTACTTTACCAATGCAGAGGTTTCAAGTTGTACAATTAAAAAAAGATCTCACTGAACAAAAAATTGATTTTGATGAGTTTAAAAAGGATATAAATATCATTCACAAAAATATTGTTTGTGCTAAACGAGTTACACTGGAAGAAACTAAGAATGCACTTTTAAATTTGTGGGGGATAATTCGTAAATTGGAGCAAAAAACAGTTGAGGAGAATGTAATAGAAAAAGATCCTATTAAACGAATTATGAAAATTTTTTCTAATGCCAAAGGCTTTTTGGTTAAATCGCCATTAAGAGATCTTCATAATTGTTTTTGGGTAGAACCAAATTGGGAAGAATATGAAAGGCAACAGCAACATTTACAGGAAGAACAATTTTTGGTTTGTGTTTTAACAAAAAAGGTTTTATTTGAGCAGTTGAATTCGATTTTTGCATATTTGTATTGTCATAAGAAACGACCATCTATTACAGAAATAGTTTTTGTGTTGGATAATTTTGAAACTTTTAGTGGTGAAACTAGAAAAAAAGTTAGAGAAAAATTTAAGGGGAAATACATCAAATGTATTTTTCTGCAAGAAGAAAATTTCTCATATATATCTGACGATAATGGATGGAGAACAATTTTTTATGAAATAATTTGTATAAGTAGAATTAGTTAATATATAATGACTATAAGATGTTGTTAATTATTTTTGTGAAAATAGAAATTTTGTATTCCATTTAAGAGAAATTCTATTTTGAGAAAGCAGTTTTTGAATTCTTTTAGGAATTTTTTTATTTTTTAAGCTATTTGGTTAATGATGGAACTTAGGCGTTGATAATTATTTAAAGAGTAAATTTGTATTTCCCTCCTTTAGCCTTATAGCTATGCCATGTGGCTTTATATCTTCTCATTTATCAATATAGCTATGTCTCTTTAAAAGCATTTTATATATTCATTTTGTCTCTAACGGTGGCATTAAAGAGACAGTTTGCTGTATTAATATTATTTATACTATTCTCTTTTTCTTGGTTGGGCATAAAACTCATTTGCGTCAAAATATAAATCCTTTAGTATGGGAACCAAATCGATATACTCTTCTTTGCTGTTATCATTATGAGTGTATTTGGTCATTGCTATAAGATAACCGTGATCTCATTCTTTTACTTCTGTATATTGTTCTAGTGAATAAGGTGCATGAAATCGAATGACAGGGTTTCTTTATTGAAAATTACTCATATAATCACCTTCCCTGAAGAATGATTTTTAGTAGTTATAATCGAATAATATTGGCACGATATTCATCGGGCAATATGGTATGAAATTTTTGGAATACGATTTGGTTGTACAGTTGAGATGCCAGTACCTCTTGTTCAAATAGATGAAGCCCAAGAGAGGTTAATTTGGTTTTGGCATCAGCAGCTTTGGTTATAATTGGAATTTGACATTGCTTTTTCAGAGAAGAAAGAAGTGATGCTGATTCCGTGCGAAATCCAAGGATTCTGGCATAGAGACAGTAATCGGACTGCTTATATTGCTGCATATCTTCTTTTGTAATAGCTGTGATAAGATGGATCAAACTTCGGCAAATACGTGTGTGCGTGATATTTTTGGATTTTAACTGTTCTGCCCATGAATCAAAACTGTAACAGGCAGGCAGCATACGAGTGGCACGATTGGAAAGTTCTTTGCTCCATTCTGCATAGAGATCATAATTGGATTTTGTTAAAAAGCAATAGTTTAAAACGGTCGAAAGGTCATTGGAAACAATCGGAGTTTTCACTTGGTAATAGGCAGTTAGGCTTTCGTGTACTGTTGGAGGAACTGCTTTGGAAAGTAATGAGTCGGTTTTTGAATGTTTGGATAGATCAGCTGTCGTTTCTAATAGTTGACGAACTGCTGTGGCAGAGCTGATCTCGTCTTGAATCTGGGCAGAATGATAGCCTGATGCAATCCGGTGGATGGGAACTGGATGGATGGAACTGGACAAGCGCTGTAATGCTTTTAAATATTCGATGCCTAAAATATTATTTGGAGAAGATAAAATGGACTCCAATTGGTTCAGTTCTAAATCAAATGATTGAAAACGATCGGAGTCGGATTTTTGCTTCAAATAAGAGAGAATGGCATCCGTTCGTGCTTTTGGAAAAGAATTTCCGTTTCTTAAGCCAGTTTGCAGAGCCGTACGATAGGCAGGAGGTTCTTCACAAAAAATAGATGCGAGAGCTGTTAACAACATTTCATTATTGTACTCGCTGCCGAAACATAAATGGGTTACAATTCCAAGAGAGTTTAAAAGAGCCACTGCTGCGTGAGCAAATATTTCTGCGCTGGCACAGGCAAATGGCATAGGAAGTTCCAATACGAGATCGGCGCCAGCCTCCAGAGCCATTTGTGTGCGGCTATATTTATCAATAATGGCTGGTGCGCCACGCTGTACAAAATTTCCGCTCATTACAACGATGCAAAAATCAGCATTTGTGCAAGCAATCGCCTGTCTCATATGATAAAGATGTCCATTGTGAAATGGGTTGTATTCTGTAATTAATCCTACAATATTCAATCTAATTCCTCGCTAAAATATTTTTTATTATTGGTTACTATATCACAATAATAAAAAACTGCCAAGGTATAATGTTTAACTTCCTGTCGATTGATAGCGGTGTACTCCAAACCTCCAAAGGAGAAAACATGGAAGAAAGAAGCAGCAGGAGAGGAGTGGGAGTATCATAAAAATAGGTTTTTGTATTTGTCCAATCAAATATAAAAATGGATAGTATTGAAACAAAGCAAATGGGACAATATAAGTGCAGATACGCAGCACTGTTTTTCCGTAAATGCCAATTGGATATTTTCCATACTCTCTTGCACCGTCTGTAAAAATATTCATAAACTCTAAACTATCAACCGTAAAGAAGCAAAGAGATGCATAAAGTAAAAATAAGGAAGCAAACGTAATGACCCCTCCAATAATCATAAAAATTAATGTAAAAATTTTGGAAAGGTTCCATATGACTCCACTCGTTGGAATTGCATAACCGAAGATTACAATTGCTTGAATCATGCGTCCGATACGAGAAAACTCGATGCGGCTTCCAAGTATTTGTAAAATCAAACTTCTAGGGCGAACTAAAATCTGATCAAATTCTCCTTTTTGTATTAGAAAAGAAAAGGAATCAAATCCTCGAAAAAAGCATTCTGCTAAGGAAAAGGACAGTAATACAGTAGAAAAACAGAGTAAGCATTGGCTATAGGTAAATCCCTTTACTTGGTGGAATCGCTCTAACATAAAATACACACCTAAAAATACATTAAAGGAAACGAGGAATTGTCCAATTGTACTAAGGAAAAAGGATGCTTTGTACTGCATCATCGTTTTTAAATGAATGGTAAAATAATGGAAATATAACTTCACTTGCTTAACCTCCTTGAACAACAACTTGTTTTAGTGCACGATGCATCATCGCTTTTCCAATGAAAAGGAATACAATGAGCCAAAAGAACTGTAACCCGATTACCATTATTAATTCTGAACCATGAATATCTCCACTGTAAATACGGAATGGAGCGTTATTCATAGAGGCAAATGGAAGAAATTGTATCACGGATAGCCATTTATCTGGAAGAAATGGGAGTGGAATGACAGCACCGCACAAAAATTCGGATAGATTGGAGGCAACCATTCGGATTCCTGTATCAGAAATCGTGAAAAAGGATACAATATAAATAATCATATTAAAGGAAGCAACAAGACAAGTTCCAACAACCATGGAAACAAGAAAACATCCTGCTGCGATTGGAGTTGGAGGTAAGCTCATTCCATATGGTTTTGGGAAAAATGCGGTAACGACGAGGATCGGCATACAGCGAAGAACTGCTTTGGAAAGTCGAACTGCAATGGTTCGTGTAAACCAGAGATTGTACAAATTAAGTGGTCGGCATAGTTCGTAACAAATGGATCCATCTCGAATGGAACGGAAGATATTTTCTTCCCAAAACCATGTCATATAGAGTGCTAAAAATGCTTGTTGGAGCCAAACATAGCAAGAAAGTGCAGAAAATTCCATTGGAAACGCAGATGGATCTGCCTCATAAAACGCACGGAATAATAAAATTTCCATAAATCCCCAAGTGAATTGAGTGATAACTCCAGCAAGTGCAGCAGATCGGTATTGTAAACCGTGAATAAAACGCATACGGAAAAAAGAGAGATATTTCTTCATAAATCCATCCCTCCTAAATATGATATGTTTGATAAAGCTTTGCTACAATTTCATCGAGTGAAGCATTGGTATCAGGAACCATTTGTTTCATCGTATCCAATGTTCCGTCCATTAAAATGCGTCCTTTTCCAATCAAAAGAATTCGATTGGTTAAAGCTTCGATGTCTTGCATATCATGAGTTGTTAGAATAACCGTTGTTTGATGAGATTGATTGAACTTGCGAATGAAACTTCGAACTGCCAGTTTGGATACTGCATCCAATCCAATTGTCGGTTCATCCAAAAATAAGATTTTCGGTTCATGCAGCAAAGCAGCGGCGATTTCACATCGCATCCGTTGTCCAAGCGATAATTGTCTCGTTGGAGTTTTGATAATTTGTTCCAAATTTAATAGCGATACGAGTTCTTCAAGCATATGACGATAATTGGCAACTGGTATGCTGTAAATATCTCGCAAAAGTTCAAACGAATCGATCACAGGCACATCCCACCAAAGTTGGGAGCGTTGTCCAAACACGACACCGATTTCTTTCACATGTGCTTTTCGTTCTTTCCAAGGGGTTCGTCCGTTGATTTGACAGGTTCCACTGTCAGGTGTAAGAATTCCGCTGAGGATTTTAATGGTCGAAGATTTTCCAGCTCCATTTGGACCAATATAGCCGACCATTTCACCATCGGCGATCGAAAAAGAAATGTCATTGAGTGCAGGAATCAGTTCATATTGTCGATTCCAAAGTGATTGAATTGCGGAATAAAATCCAGCATTGCGTCTAGCGACACGGAACGTTTTACATAAATGTTCCACTTGAATCATAAAAATCCCTCCTGGTAGTTATATTGGCTGACAACACAAGTGATAAAAGAATGGCAGAACAGCCGAAAGAGATAAGATCACGAATTCAGGCAGAGGATAACAGGGGGAGTTATCATAGCCTGTAGTGTGTCAGAAATATCTTGCCAAGCGGCTGGAGGATGTCTCCAAAAACCGTGGTAACATATTCTCTTTTCAAAAAAGAAAAGGAAAATAATTATAACATAAAAAGAGGCATAAATCAACAATTTTTATTCGATTTTTCCATCTAAAAAGGCATTCAAAATATTTTGAGGCGCATCATAGTAAAAACTACTGTTATAATCATCAATTTTATCACTAACAAAAGAGTTATAGGCTGCAAACAAAGCATCTATGAGATCAATATTCTTCTCCTTGGAAATGCCAAGAATAAGTCGTTTGTATACTTTTCCAATATCCCAATGGCTGGGAACTGCATATTTTGAAGCGCTGATGTTGTCAAATGTACCAGTAGAAATATTTGCCTGCTGAATAAAATCGTCGCTAACTTGGTCAATATTGTCGCTATGGTAAATATCAGCTAGATTGAAAATTTTAGTGACCAGAGCTTTTCCCAATTGATTCACAATGGCGGATCGTCTGTTTTTTGTTTTTCTTGCAATATATTCAATTAAACTACATGTAAAAAATAGGTCATTTGCTTTTGAATCTTCCCTTCCTGTCATAATGATACCTCCTCACTTGATAAAAATTCTAAACAGTTTAATGCAGCAGTTTTTGCTATTTTATCGCTCATATATCGATTTGTCAATTAATTTAGCTGAATCAAGGAAGGCTTGGCAAGCCTAAAAAGACTGCCTATGAATGGATCATTTATATCCGATTCAAAGCAGTCTTTCCAGTTATTTATATAAAATTAGAAGGTAGCATAGTTATTCTTCTGATAAGTTTCGATGCAGGAGTTTATGTTCTTTTCCTGTAAGGAAGTTATCATACAGTTCCATAAGAAGTGGGTTTTTATTGGAAAAACGAACATTGGAACTGAGGTCTACACGGTAAATGCCTTCCTGACGGCTTCTCTTCGTACGAGGACCAGGATGAACTGGTTGGCCGCCACCCAAAATACAGCCTCGGCGGCATGCCATAACCTCTACAAAATCATAATGTGCAGTTCCAGCCTTAATCGATTCCAGTAACCTTCCTGCATTACCGAGACCATTTACAACTGCAATATGAACGTCCCGATCACCTACGGTAACGGTTGTTTCTTTGATTGGAATATCACCACGGATACCGCTGAGGCTGATTTCCTGAAGCGTAGTATAATCCTGTTTTGGAGCAATGGCACGAAGCACTGCTTCGGTAACACCGCCAGTAATGCCAAAGATGGCTCCGCCTCCAGAAGCTAATCCGAATGGCATATCGGTTGCCTCATCTGCAAGTGTTTCAAATTGAATCCCTGCATATTTAATCATTTTTACAATCTCGGTTGTAGTGATAACGATATCGGTATCTTGTCTGCCATCGGTAAAGTTGTCAGGACGCAGAATTTCCCCTTTCTTTGCTGTACATGGCATAATTGAAACAATGAATGTTTCTTTTCCCTCTTCTTTATCTCGTTCTTTATAAAATTCCTTTGTCATTGCAGAGAACATTCCCTGTGGAGAACGACAAGTAGAAATATTTTTTGTAAACTCTGGATATTTCTGTTCGCAGTATTTCACCCAGCCTGGACAGCAGGAAGTAAATAACGGAAGGTTTTCACCTGATTTTAAACGTTCCAAAAGTTCTTTACTTTCTTCCATAACGGTTAAATCTGCACCAAAGTTCGTATCATACACTTCGTCAAAACCGAGACGACGCAAAGCCGCCACAAGTTTTCCCATACAATTTTCCCCTTTTGGGATACCAAAACTATCTCCAACTGCAAGACGAACCGATGGTGCAATTTGTGCAATGACACGTTTTTTCGGGTCATCTAATGCTTTCCATACTTCGGTGCGATTGGTACGGATTGTAATGGCGCCAGTTGGACAGACGACACGACACTGTCCGCAGCCGACACAGTCTGTTTCTGCAATGGTACGGTTGAATGCTGGCATAACTTCTGTTTTTGCACCACGAAATGCAAAATCCAATGCACCAACTCCCTGAACTTCATCACAGGTACGAACACAGTCTCCACATAAAATACATTTATTTGGGTCACGCACAATGGATGGAGAACTCAAATCCAATGGGCGCTCTACACGATGGTCTTGAAAACGAATATGGTCGATAGCAAGGCGGTTGGCAAGATCCTGCAATGTACAATCTCCATTTTTATGACAAGTAGTACAGGAAGTGCAGTGGGAACCAAGTAAGAGTTCTAAGATTAACTTTCTATGATGGCGTACTTTTGGTGTGTTAGTATAAATAACCATACCAGGACGAGGCTGTTCAGAACAGGAAGCAAACATACGTCCACGGTCATCCTCTACAACACACATACGACAGGCTCCATAAATAGAAAGTTCTGAGTGGTAGCAAAACGTAGGAAGATCAATACCAGCTTTACGGATCAGAGAAAGTACATTTTTTTCCCCCTCAATTGGCACTACCATATGATCAATTGTAATATAATCCATTTCATTCCCTCCTAGTTTTCTACAACAATAGCATCAAATGGACAGTTCTCTTGACAAGCACCACACTTAATGCATTTATTAGTATCGATTGTAAATGGCTGCTTGATTTTGCCAGTAATTGCATTGACTGGACAGTTGCGGGCGCATTTGGAGCAGCCTTTGCATTTATCAGGATCAATCTTGTATTTTCTAAGTGCCTGACAATTTCCAGCTGGACAGCGTTTTTCAATTACGTGTGCTTCGTATTCTTCACGGAATACCTTTAATGTGCTTAAAACTGGAAGGGCAGCACTTTTTCCAAGTCCACATAATGCAGTATCCGAAATGGTTTCTCCGAGTTCTTGTAAGAGATCCAGGTCTTCCAATGTACCATTTCCATTTACAATTCGCTCTAATATTTCCAGCATACGCATCGTACCTTCTCGGCACGGAACACATTTACCGCAGCTTTCATTTTGCGTAAAATTCATAAAGAAACGGGCTACTTCTACCATACAAGTGTGGATATCCATAACAACGAGACCACCCGAGCCAATCATAGCTCCACGCTTCTTTAAAGAATCAAAATCAAGTGGAAGATCCAGATCAGTGGAAATCAGACATCCACCAGACGGTCCTCCGATTTGGATGGCTTTAAATTGTTCCTCGTTTTTAATGCCGCCACCGATATCATAGACAATTTTTCTAAGGTTGGTTCCCATTGGGACTTCAATCAAACCAGTATTTTTTACACTTCCTGTTAAAGCAAATGCTTTGGTTCCAGGGCTGCCTTCTGTACCAATGGAGCGGAACCAATCGGCTCCATTCATAATAATCAGTGGAACGTTGGCATAAGTTTCTACATTATTTAATACGGTAGGTTTCGCCCACAGACCTTGTTCCACAGTACGAGGCGGTTTCGTACGAGGCATACCACGCTGTCCTTCAATCGATGCAGTTAAGGCGCTTCCTTCTCCGCAGACAAACGCACCAGCACCTCGGTTAATATGTAAATGGAAACTAAAATCAGATCCCATAATATGATCTCCAATAAGCTGCATTTGCTCTGCCTGAGCAATTGCAATTTGAAGTCGTTTAACTGCAAGTGGATATTCGGCACGCACATAAATATATCCTTCCTGTGCTCCAACGGCATAGGCGGCAATTAGCATACCTTCTAACATTTTGTGAGGATCTCCTTCCATGATGCTTCGATCCATAAACGCACCAGGATCTCCCTCATCTCCGTTACAGACAATGTAGCGAATCGTTTCTTTTTGACGTGCGACTTGTTTCCATTTATATCCAGTAGGAAATCCTCCACCGCCACGTCCACGCAAATTAGAATCAGAGATTGTTTGAATTACTTCATCCGGTGTCATCGTGAACAATGCTTTTTCCAAAGCCTGATAACCGCCATTGGCAATGGCTTCGTCGATGTTTTCTGCATCAATATGACCGCAGTTTTTTAATACGATACGTGTTTGTTGTGCATAAAATGGAATTTCTTCCTGAGCAGTATAAGTGACTCCATTCATATGATAAAGGAGACGTTCAATTGGTTTCCCCTGAAGAATTGTTTCGTGAAAAATTTCTTCACAGTCGGATTCTTGTACTTTGATGTAAAGAATGTTATAAGGTTCAATACGTACTAGTGGGCCCATTTCACAGAAACCATGGCATCCACTTCGTTTAATTCCAACATGTGCGATTTCTTTTCCGAATTCAACGGAAACGTGAGCAATATCTTTGCAAAGTTCCTGAAGTCTAGCATAGATTCGATCCGAACCTCCAGCCAGACATCCAGTTCCTGCACAGATTAGAATACGTACTTGCTGAGATTCAATTTCTTTTTGAGCATTGAGACGTTCAGTCATTAACGCTTCTCGGTTACTAATTTTCATTCGCTCTCACCTCGCAATTCTTGAATTAACTCAGAAACTTTATCAGGTGTCATAGCTGGATGAACCTGGTCATTGACAGTTAGAACAGGGGCAAGCCCACAAGCACCGAGACAGGATACTGTTTCCAATGTAAAAAGCATATCATCCGTTGTAGATTTTCCTTTGGAAAGTCCTAACTCTTTATAAAGTCGTTCCAATACTGCGGTAGATTTGCGAACATGACAGGCAGTTCCATCACATACTTTAATAATGTATTTTCCCTTTGCTTCAAAGGAAAAATTCTCATAAAAAGTAGCAACACTATAAGCTTTTGCTTCATTAATATGAATTTTTTTCGCAACATAGCTTAAAAGTTCTGGAGGAAGATAACGATATTCATTTTGTATATCTTGTATGATTGGAATTAAAGCACTTTGAGAGTGACCATAATGCTCTATAATTTCATCTGTCTTCTTATAATAAGAAGCGTCTAACATAAGAGTAACCTCCTTTTTAATTAATGGTTAGTTATGTATAACTACAATTTGGATAAAATGTACAATTATAAAGAAGTGTACAGAAACGTATCCATAAAAACATATAAAATAAATATAAAAAATAGAACGAACATTGTTAATATTATATCAACTAAATGAGAAACAATCAAGGGGAAGATGAAAAAAACTACAAAAAATAAGAAATGTATATTTTTCGCTCATGAAATGCTGGAAAAAATGAATGAGTCAGCTTATAAATTTGTTTCAGCATTTCATGAGCTTTTATAATGGTTATATATTAGAATGGATGAGTAATCGATGTTCTCGAATTACAAAGAAGAGACAAAGGATTAAAGCAAGTGCATCGCTGATAGGCTGTGCAAGGAAGATACCGTTGACATCTAAGAAAATAGGAAGAATATAAATAAACGGAATTAAAAAAATAATTTGTCTCAACATAGTAATGATAATGGATGGTGCAGGTTTTGCAAGTGACTGGAAGAATGTAGTGACTAGCATAACAAATCCTAAAATAGGGGTAATGCAAAAATTGAGACGTAGCCCAATAATTCCAATTTCAAACATAGTCTCTGTACCACCAAATGCCATAAGGATTTGTTTTGGAAAAATCATTACAATAATCCATATGATACAAGTAATTCCGACGGAAAAAGCGGTTGCTTGATAAAGCGTGGACATAACTCGCTTGTAATTTCCTGAACCAAAATTATTTCCAATGATTGGCTGAATTCCTTGACTAATTCCACTGGCAGGCATAATAACAAACGTCATAATACTTGCTATGACAGCATAAACACTAATTGCGATATCTCCGCCATACGTTCCGAGCTGACTGTTATAAACGAGACTAATAAAACCCATTGCCATTTGTGCTACCCAAAAAGCAAATCCACAGGAGATAATTTTAGGATATAACGTGCGGTTTAAACGAAAAATCTTAGGCTGAACACTTACTAATGTTTTTTTGTTAAACAAAAGATATCCACCAAAAATGGTGGAAAGAATCTGACCGATGACAGTTGCCCAGGCAGCTCCAGCTACACCCCAATCCAATCCAGCTACAAATACAGCGTCTAATATAATATTTGTAACTGCTCCAATGCCAGTAACACACATTCCCATAATCGGTTTTCCAGATACACGTACAAAATCGCAGAAAACCTGGGTTAATCCTTGAAAAAGGCAGCCAAGCGATACAATTCGGTAATAAGTAATTGCATATTCATAAGCGGTATCAGTAACTCCAAATATTTTTAAAATTGGATCGGCAAATACTAATAAAATGACAGTTAAAAAGATTTCAGAGATACAGACGAGCACAAATGAGTTTCCAAATGTTTGGTTCATATGTTCTTTATCATTTTTTCCTGCGAACAAGCTAAATAAAGTAGAACCTCCTGCACTGCAAGTCAATCCAAACGCCATCATCATATAAGAAAGAGGGAAACAAATAGAAAGGCCTGCTAAAGCAGAAGTTCCATTGAAATTCCCGACGAAAATTCGATCTACAATATTATAAATTGCAGTAATTAAAAGAGAGATTGCAGCTGGAATGGAAAATTTAAGAATCATGGGAAATAGTTTTCCGTGTTGAAAGTCAATATTGGTTTGCATTGAGAAATCATCCTTTCTTTATTAAATTAGGAACCTAAGTATTAAATGAAATCTATTATTTATACAAGTTAGCCCATCCAATAGCCATGAACTATCCTGTATCAATACGGTCTGGATCATGGCTACGGTTTGAGGATTTTAAGATAAATTCTTTAACATTTTTTCCATAACCTGAAAAAAGATTTCTAATTGTTCTGGATCAATACCTTTTGTTAAATCATGTTCTAATTTTGTTAAATCAGTAATGACTTGTTTTTGGTAATGAATTGCTTTCTCGCTGGGGATAATTTTTTTTAATCTTCCATCATAGGAAGTTGGCTCTCTATGGATCAGTCCATTTTGCTCCATTTTTTTTAGAATTTCCGTGGCACTGGAAGGACGTAGACTATATTCTTCTTCAATATCTTTTTGGAAAATATCGTCTGTCTGTGCCAAAATAAAATGGAGAATTCGACCCTGTGCGCCACTTAATTTACCATTTAAAGAAAAGGCATTGGTATGTCGGCGTATTTTATTGGAAAGTTTACTGACATAGCGAGCAGCAGAACGAGATAACGACTGCATAAACGATCCTCCTTTAATTACTTAGGTTCCTAAATATAATAGTAAAATTTAATAAGGATGTCAAGTGAGATATTTATATTTTTGATTTATTTTCAAAAAAGAAACGAACGGAAATAAGAAAAACTACTTGACAAACATTTTGTGAGTCAGTATAATAAATGGGTATGTGTTATGGAAAGCTTTTTCCATGCATAATAATGGAAACTTTTGAAGTGTTTTTCAAAGGTTTCGGGGACAAATCCGACAATTGGAGGTTGAATATGCAGATTAATTTGTCTGAGTTATTTGTCTGTGAAGGCAAGGTGATGCAGTACGAGATTCCGATCGAGATGGACGAGTTTGTAACTGCCTCTGGTAACTATCCATTAACAGAGAAAAAACCATTGCAGCTTACGATTACTCATTCTAAAAATCGAAATGTAAAGATTTGCGGAAATCTGGATCTGCATATGACGATTCCATGCGACCGCTGCTTAGAGCCGGTGGATAATCATTTGCAGCTTACGTTTGAGCGTGAGGTAGATGCCAATGCTACTGAGGAAGAGCGGATAGAGGCGCTAGATGAGCAACCCTATATGAATGGATATAACCTTGACGTAGACCTTTTGGTTTATGGTGAGCTTGTCGTGAACATGCCTATGAAAGTTCTTTGCAGAGATGACTGTAAAGGAATTTGTAATAGATGTGGAGCAAATCTCAATTATGAGACATGCGCCTGTGATGTCACGGAGCTTGACCCAAGAATGTCGGTTATCCGTGATATCTTTAACCAAAGTGATGTTGTTTCTTCTCATTCTTCGAAATCTGATAAAGGAAAGCAGAAGAAAAAGAAAAAATAATTTCACATCGAGATATAAATCAAAGGAGGTGTAACCATGTCTATCTGCCCAAAGAATAAATCTTCTAAAGCAAGAAGAGATAGCCGTAGAGCAAACTGGAAGATGAGTGCTCCAAATCTTGTAAAGTGCAGCAAGTGCGGTGCTTTAATGATGCCTCATAGAGTATGCAAAGCTTGCGGTTCTTATAATAAAAAAGAGATTATTAAAGCTGACTAATTTTAAAGATGGCTGTTGCAGATTGTAGCAGCCTCTTTTTTGTTGTAAAATTTCTTCTCTTTTAAAATGGTTTTAATTATTTAGGAAGTTGGAAAAGTAGTTTGGAAAAATTTTCTAATTTCTTATTTTTCGATAAAAAAAGTAGTTGATTTCTGATTTATTATCTAGTATATTATGAATAGATTAGAGAGGGATAATCAGAAAAGAGGTTTGCTTATGATAACAGTTGCAGTTGATGCGATGGGTGGCGATAATGCTCCATTCGAGATTGTGAAAGGTGCAGTGGAGGCAGTTAAGCAAAGAAATGATATTGCTGTTCAGTTAGTTGGAAGAAGTGATGACATAGAAAAGGAATTGGCGAAGTATACTTATGATAAGAAAAGAGTAAGTATTGTACCTGCCAGTGAAGTGATTGAAACACAAGCCCCGCCAGTTGCATCGATTCGTACAAAAAAAGATTCATCCATTGTAGTTGGTTTGAATCAGGTTAAAAATGAAAAAGCAGATGCGTTTGTCTCTTGTGGAAGTACGGGAGCGGTATTAGTTGGAGGTCAATTAATTGCTGGTAAGATCAAGGGAGTAAAAAGAACGCCTCTTGCTCCTTTAATACCTACAGTCAAAAAACCATCCTTATTAATTGACTGTGGAGCCAATGTAGATGCTCGCAGTGAGCATCTTGTACAGTTTGCCAAAATGGGGTCCATTTATATGAAACATATTATGGGAGTGAAAAATCCTCGTGTTGGTATTGCAAATATTGGTGCAGAGGAAGAGAAGGGCAATGCTCTTGTAAAAGAAACTTTTCCGCTCTTAAAAGCGTGCAAAGATATTAATTTTATCGGAAGCGTAGAAGCCAGAGATATTCCATTTGGAGTTGCAGATGTAATTGTCTGCGAGGCATTTGTTGGCAATGTAATCCTAAAAATGTATGAAGGTACAGGGAAGGCCTTATTAAAAGAAATAAAAAAGGGATTACTGTCCAGTTTTAGAGGAAAAATAGGAGCCTTATTAATTAAGCCGTCTTTAAAGGGAATGATGAAAAAGTTTGATGCTTCTGAATATGGCGGAGCGCCGCTTTTAGGATTAAAAGGATTGGTTGTAAAAGCTCATGGAAGCTCAAATGCGAAAGAGGTGACAAACGCAATTATTCAATGTGTTGCGTTTAAAGAACAGAAGATCAGTGAGAGAATAAGAGAGAGTCTAAGTGAAAACGAAAAATAAGGAGGAGAACAGAATGGAATTCGAAAAATTACAGCAGATTATTGCTGAAGTTTTGAATGTGGACGCAGATGAAATTTCAATGGAGACAACTTTTGTGGATGATTTAGGGGCAGATTCTTTAGATATTTTCCAGATCATCATGGGAATCGAAGAAGAATTTGATGTAGAGATTCCAAATGAAGCAGCGGAGCATATCGTAACAGTTGGAGATGCTGTAGATCAGATTAAAAATGCAATTGCATAATTTAAGTAGAATGGAGAGTGTTGTAAATGCAGTTTTTTGCTTTTACAACATTCTCTTTTATAAGATAGAAAGAGGTGAAACTTTGAATCAACAATTAAAAAAATTAGAGAAAAAGATTGGATATGAATTTCAAAATAAAAAGCTTTTAACCCAAGCTATGACACATAGTTCTTATACAAATGAACATAAAGTAGGGAAACATTTTAATAATGAACGTCTGGAATTTCTAGGAGATGCTGTTTTGGAATTAGTTTCCAGTGAATTTTTATTTCGAAAATATAGGGAATATCCAGAAGGAGAATTAACAAAACTTCGTGCCAGTATGGTTTGTGAACCAACATTGGCTCTCTGTGCAAGAGAAATTAATCTTGGCAGTTATTTGCTGCTTGGAAAAGGAGAAGAAGCGACAGGCGGAAGAGAAAGAGATTCCATTATATCGGATGCAATGGAGGCGTTAATTGGAGCCATTTATCTGGATGGTGGTTTTGCTAGTGCAAAAGAGTTTATTGATCGGTTTGTGCTTAATGATATTGAAAATAAGAGGCTCTTTTACGATAGCAAGACTATCCTGCAGGAAATTGTACAAAAAAATTTCGATCAGGTGCTGACCTATGAATTATTGGAAGAAAGAGGACCTGATCACGATAAACAATTTACGGTACAGGCAAAAATTGGAGAGATGTATGCAGGTATCGGTACTGGACGTACAAAAAAAGCAGCACAGCAAATGGCTGCTTATCAGACAATATTAAAACTTCGACAGGATGGGAATACATGTACTTAAAATCAATAGAAGTCAACGGATTTAAATCATTTGCCAATAAAATAAAATTAGAGTTTCATAATGGTATCACTTGCATTGTAGGTCCAAATGGAAGTGGAAAAAGTAATGTTGCAGATGCCGTGCGTTGGGTGCTTGGAGAACAAAGCGCCAAGCAATTGCGTGGCAGCAATATGCAAGATGTTATCTTTTCTGGAACAGAAAGCCGGAAACCGCAAAGTTTTGCCTATGTGGCAATTACATTGGATAATTCAGATCATCAGTTAAATATTGATTACACCGAAGTCACAGTTGCTCGTCGAGTATATCGTTCTGGGGAAAGCGAATACTTGCTGAATGGACATGCCTGCCGTTTAAAAGATGTAAATGAACTGTTTTATGATACAGGAATTGGAAAAGAAGGATATTCGATTATTGGGCAGGGTCAAATTGAGAAAATTCTCAGCAGTAAACCAGAAGATAGAAGAGAATTATTCGATGAGGCGGCAGGAATTGTAAAATTTAAACGACGAAAGGCCATTGCATTAAAAAAACTGGAAAATGAACGTGCAAATATGGTTCGTGTTACCGATATTTTAGCGGAATTGGAAAAGCAAGTAGGACCGTTGGAAAAACAATCCGAAGCAGCCAAGCAATTTTTGAAACTAAAAGAAGAGTTAAAAAATTATGATGTTCATATATATATTTTAGAAAGAGAAACGATAACCCAAATTTTAACTGATTTACAGGAAAAAATAAAAATTGCGGAAACAGAGTTCAATGAAGTATCTTCTAAAAATGAAACATTAAAAGCACAGTATGTATCAATTGAAACAAAGATTGAACAGATGGAACTCCATTTAGAAGCCAAAAAAGCGGAATTCAATCATACGAAAGTACAGATTGGAGATATACAGGGACAGATTAATGTACTTCAAGAGCAGATTGATAACGAGAAACGAAATCAGGAAACAATATCCGAGCGTATGAAAGCCGTGGAAGCAGAAATTCAGCAAAGGGAATTACAAAAAACGGAACTGGTACAGCGCCAGAATGAAATGAATCGGGAATTGTATGATTGTGAAAATGCAAAAGAGAAAGCAAAGGCCGAACTGGAAGCATTGGATCAGAAAATGCAGGAATATCGGCAGACGATGGAAGAAAAAAAGGGAACGATTATTACTCTTTTAAATGAAAAAGCTTCCTATGTTGCACAGGAACAGAGATTCCAGACAATGATGGAACAAAATCAAATTCGTAAGGCAGAACTGAATCAAAAATTGCTGAAAAACAAAACAGAGGAAACGGCGCAGCAACAATTATTAGAGCAATGCCAAAAAGAATTGGAACATTTCAATACTCAGAAAAACCAATATGAACAGGATAAGAAAATGTTTGCTGTGAAATTGGAAGAGTTAGAAGCAGTGTTCCAAAAGAATCAAACACAATTTATAGCGAAACAACAAAGATATCATGCAGTACATACAAGAGCAGAGTCTTTGAAAAATCTGGCAGAGCGTTATGAAGGCTATGGAACTAGTATAAAAAGAATTATGGAGCAGCGTTCAAACAGAACTGGAATTCATGGTGTTGTAGCGGATATTTTAAAAGTGAAAAAGCAATACGAAGTTGCAATTGAAACAGCACTTGGAGGAAGCATTCAAAACGTTGTAACAGATACCGAGCAAACGGCAAAGCAATTGATTGAATATTTGAAAAAAAATAAATTTGGACGAGCTACGTTTCTTCCATTAAATGGTATTTCTGTCAGAGGCAGTTTTACACAAAAAGAAGCTTTAAAAGAAACGGGTGTCATTGGTCTGGCGAGCAGCCTGGTTGAAGCGGATGAATGTTATAGAACATTAATTGAATATTTGCTTGGACGTGTACTGGTAGTAGATCAGATTGACCATGCATTGGCAGTTGCGAGAAAGTATCAGTACAGCATTCGGATTGTTACGTTGGAAGGCGAATTATTAAATGCAGGCGGTTCTATGACTGGTGGAGCTTTTAAAAATGCAAGTAATCTACTTGGACGTAATCGAGAAATTGAAGAATTAGAAGCAGAAGAAAAAAAGCTTGCTAAATCGCTTTCCGATTTACAGAAGACACAGAAAGACTGTGAAAATAAGATTGCAGAAATTCGTTTGCAAAAGAAACAATTGGAAGATGCAGAACAGGAAATACGGCTTCAGATTACAAGAATCGGAATGAGCCAGAAACAGGCAGAAGAAAAACAGGCAGAAATCCTGGCACAACAAAGTGATATGGTGAGAGAAAGCAATCAAATCGAACAATTATTGCTGGAGTTAAAACAAAATTGTGCACAATTGCAGCAGAAAGTAACTGCGATTGATCAAGAAAATCAGAAATCAGAATCGTTCGTATTGGAATACCAAGCAATGTTGGAAAAAGAAATGAAGCAGAGAGAAGAAAGCGCTAAAATGGCAGAGACGTTGAGTCTCCAATATGCGAATTTATCTCAATCTCATCAGTTTATCAATGAAAATATGCAAAGAATCCACCGGGAAATGGAAAAATTTCAAGAGGAGCGGAGCACTTTACAGCATCGTATTGGGCAAAGCGAACGGATAGTAGAAGAAAAAATCCGAGAGACGAAAACAATGAATGATCAAATCGAGCAGCAAAAGCAAAAAGAGGATTTGTTAGAAAAAGAAATTGCAGTTGCAGCAGAAAAGAAAGAGAATTTTGTACATCGCCAAAAAGGATTTTTTGATGAAAGAGAAGAACTTTCCAGTAAACTTGCAGCATTGGATAAAGAATTATTCCGATTGAATAACCAAAAAGAGAAGCAGGAAGAACGTTTGGATGCACAAACTTCTTATCTGTGGAATGAATATGAACTAATGCCAAGTGAAGCGATGCAAATGAGACAAGAGGGATATCATAATTTAACCAAACTGCGTAAATTTGCCAATGAACGAAAAGATCAAATCAAGGCACTTGGAAATGTAAACGTAAATGCGATTGAAGATTACAAAGAAGTTTTAGAACGATATACGTTTATGAAAACGCAGTATGAAGATTTGGTTCAGGCAGAAAGAGCTTTGGTGCAAGTAATTGAAGAACTAGATGTTGGTATGCGCCGTCAGTTTCAGGAAAAATTTGAAGAGATTAAAGTAGAATTTGATCAGGTATTCAAAGAATTGTTTGGCGGAGGAAAGGGTACATTGGAGTTGATCGAGGGAGAAGATATTATTGAAGCAGGCATTCGTATTATCTCTCAACCGCCAGGAAAAAAACTGCAAAATATGATGCAGCTTTCTGGAGGAGAAAAAGCACTCACAGCAATTTCTTTACTATTTGCAATTCAAAACTTAAAACCATCCCCATTTTGTTTATTGGATGAAATTGAGGCTGCGTTAGACGATTCCAATGTAGGAAGATTCTCGAATTATTTGCATAAGTTGACAAAGAACACGCAATTTATTATTATAACACATAGAAGAGGAACCATGGTATCCGCAGATCGTCTCTATGGAATTACGATGCAGGAAAAAGGAGTTTCTACGCTGGTAAGTGTTAACTTAATTGAGCAGCAATTAGAATCATAAATTGAGGAGGAAAAAATATGGGATTTTTTAGCCGATTAGTAGAAGGATTATCCAAGACTAGAAAGAACATTGTAAGAGGAATTGATTCTATTTTTAGTGGATTTTCTGCGATTGATGAAGATTTTTATGAAGAAATCGAAGAAGTATTAATTATGGGAGATCTTGGAATTAATGCAACAGCAGCAATTATGGAAAATCTGAGAGAAAAAGTAAAAGAACAAAAAATCAAAGATCCAGCAGAATGTAAAGAACTTTTAATTAACAGCATTAAAGAACAGATGGACTTAGGAGAAAATGCATACGAATTTGAACATCGTAAATCAGTTGTACTGGTAATTGGAGTGAATGGAGTTGGTAAGACAACATCCGTTGGAAAATTAGCAGATCAGTTAAAAAATCAGGGAAGATCTGTTTTGTTAGCAGCAGCGGACACATTCCGTGCGGGAGCAATTGAGCAGTTGACAGAATGGGCAAACCGTGCAGGAGTCCCAATTATAGCACAAAAAGAAGGCTCCGATCCAGCAGCGGTAATTTATGATGCAATTGCTTCTGCAAAGGCAAAAAATACGGATGTCCTGCTCTGTGATACCGCAGGTCGTCTCCATAATAAGAAAAACTTAATGGAAGAATTAAAAAAGATTAATCGGATTATTGATAAAGAATATCCAGAAGCATTTCGAGAAACTTTGATTGTGCTGGATGGTACAACAGGACAGAATGCCCTGTCTCAAGCAAGACAGTTTATGGAAGCTGCGGATATTACTGGTATTATTTTAACGAAGATGGACGGTACGGCAAAGGGTGGAATTGCAGTGGCAATTCAGTCTGAGCTAGGTGTTCCAGTAAAATATATCGGAGTTGGAGAAAAGATTGATGATTTGCAAAAGTTCAATTCAGAAGAGTTTGTAAATGCATTATTTGATAAAAGAGAAGAGGATTAAGAATTATGACAGAACAGTTGACATTAGAAAAGTTTGAAGAAGCAAGTGAAATTGTACAAAAAGTAACATTGGAGACAAAGCTGAAATACAGTGAATACTTTACAGAACAGACAGGAAATAAAGTATGGTTTAAACCAGAAAACATGCAATACACAGGCGCTTACAAAGTAAGAGGAGCTTATTACAAAATCAGCACATTGAGTCAAGAAGAAAGAGATAGAGGATTGATTACTGCATCGGCTGGAAATCATGCACAGGGAGTTGCATATGCTGCAAAAATCTATGGCTGTAAGGCAGTGATTGTTATGCCTACTACCACTCCATTAATTAAAATTAATCGTACAAAGAGTTATGGTGCAGAAGTGGTTCTCTATGGAGATGTTTATGATGAAGCATGTGACTATGCATTAAAGCTGGCAGAAGAAAATGGATATACGTTTATTCATCCATTCAACGATCTGGATGTGGCAACTGGACAGGGAAGTATTGCAATGGAGATTATTAAAGAACTTCCAACCGTAGACTATGTGCTTTGTCCAATCGGCGGCGGTGGTCTTTGCACTGGTGTGGCTACTCTAGTCAAAATGCTGAATCCAAAAATCAAAGTAATTGGTGTAGAGCCAGCACAGGCAAACTGTATGCAAGTTTCCGTAGAAAAGGGAGAAGTTGTAACACTCCCAACCGTAAATACCATTGCAGATGGTACTGCGGTAAAAACTCCAGGAGATAAATTACTTCCATATATTATGGAAAATGTTGATGAGATTATTACAGTAGAAGATGATGAGTTAATCGGTGCATTTTTGGATATGATTGAAAACCATAAGATGGTTGTAGAAAATTCTGGACTTTTAACTGTAGCTGCATTAAAGCATTTAAATGTGAGAGGGAAAAAAGTGGTTGCCATTTTAAGTGGAGGTAATATGGATGTTATTACAATGTCCACAGTAGTACAGCATGGACTGATTCAAAGAGGACGTATTTTCACAGCGTCAATTTTGCTTCCAGATAAACCAGGAGAATTGGTAAAAGTTGCTTCCGCAATTGCAGATACAAAGGGAAATATTGTAAAACTGGATCATAATCAGTTTATTACGATTAATCGAAGTTCCGCAGTAGAATTGCGTATTACAATGGAAGCTTATGGAGAAGAACATAAGCAGGAGATCATTCAAAAATTGAGAGATGCGGGTTATGATCCAAAGATTGTAACAACAAATTTATAAATAAAGAAAAAAATATAAATCTGTCAAGAAAAAATACTTGACAAGCCCAATGTTTTCCTGTATGATAACCAAGGATAAAAAACAAAGCAGTCTGTATTCGTAAGCAGGCAGCATTGGCTGCAAATGTTTCGTTTACGTATGAAAGGTTTATATCGTCATGGAACGAATTTTGGAGCAGACGTTGTTGTATGATTTTTATGGAGAGTTATTAACCGATCATCAAAAGCAGATTTACCAAGAGGTAGTTTTCAATGACTATTCCTACAGCGAAGTTGCACAGTTAGAAGGAATCAGCCGTCAAGGGGTTCATGATTTAATACGAAGATGTGATAAAATCCTTGCTGGATACGAAGAAAAACTGCATCTGGTAGAACGTTTTATGAAAATGAAAGCAATGGCAGAGCAGATGAATCAGTTAACAAAAACATATATCCGTACAAGACAAGAAGCATTACTCTCAGAGATGGAAGAGATCTCTGAACAAATTTTAAAGCAAGTGTAATGGATAACAATAATTTTGCTTTAAAGTAGTTATCGGATGATTCTGAAAAGAGAGGTTATATATGGCTTTTGAAAGCTTATCAGAAAAATTACAAAATGTATTTAAAAACCTGCGTGGAAAAGGGCGTTTGACCGAAGCAGATGTAAAAACAGCATTGCGGGAAGTAAAAATGGCATTGCTGGAGGCAGACGTCAATTTCAAAGTAGTAAAAAAGTTTATTAGTTCTGTCCAGGAACGAGCCATTGGCCAAGATGTGATGAATGGTTTGAATCCAGGACAGATGGTAATAAAAATTGTAAATGAAGAATTGGTTTCCCTTATGGGGTCAGAAACGACAGAGTTAGCAATTCGTCCAGGCAATGAGATGACCATTTTAATGATGGTTGGTCTTCAAGGTGCTGGTAAAACGACCACTGCTGCAAAGATTGCAGGAAAGCTAAAAGCAAAGGGAAAGAGACCACTTTTGGTTGCCTGTGATATTTACCGTCCTGCTGCCATTCAGCAGTTACAAGTAAACGGTGAAAAACAGGGCGTCGAAGTATTTACAATGGGTGATAAACATAAACCAGTCAATATTGCAAAAGCAGCTTTGGAACATGCTGCAAAAAATGGACAAAATGTAGTTATCATCGATACAGCTGGCCGTCTTCATATTGATGAAACAATGATGGATGAGCTGGTAGAAATTAAGCAGAATGTGGACGTTGCGCAGACGATTCTGGTTGTAGATGCAATGACAGGTCAGGATGCAGTAAACGTTGCAAGCACATTTAATGAGAAAATAGGGGTAGATGGTGTCATTCTTACAAAGTTAGATGGTGACACTAGAGGAGGTGCTGCGCTTTCCATTCGTGCAGTAACTGGAAAACCTATTTTATATATTGGTATGGGAGAAAAGTTGTCCGATTTGGAACAATTTTATCCAGATCGTATGGCTTCCCGTATTCTCGGTATGGGCGATGTTATGAGCCTGATTGAGAAAGTTGAAGCGCAGGTCGATGCAGAGAAGGCAAGAGAGCTGGAGCAAAAGCTGCGAAAATCCCAGTTTGATTTTAACGACTATTTGGATCAGATGAAACAAATGCGTAACATGGGAGGAGTCAATGAGATTCTGAAGATGCTTCCAGGCATGGGAATGGGACGCATGAAGGGGATGCCAGAGGTAGATGAAAAGCAGTTTGATAAGTATGAGGCAATCATCTTATCTATGACACCGCAAGAAAGAAGTAATCCAGATATCATTAATCCGTCTAGAAAAAACCGTATCGCAAGAGGTGCGGGTTTGAATGTGGCGGAAGTCAATAAGTTTATGAAGCAGTTTGAACAGGGAAGAAAATTAATGAAACAGCTGCCTGGAATGATGGGCGGCAAAGCAAAACGAGGAAGATTTAAGCTTCCGTTTGGTTGATGTGCAGAGCACAAATTATAATTTATAATAATGGAGGAATGTTACAATGGCAGTAAAGATGAGATTAAAGAGAATGGGTCAGAAGAAGGCACCTTTTTATAGAGTAGTAGTTGCTGATGCCAGATCTCCAAGAGATGGAAAGTTTATTGAAGAGATTGGTACTTATGATCCAAATCAGAACCCTAGCGCAATCAAGATTAACGAAGAAGCAGCTAAGAAGTGGTTAGCAACAGGTGCTCAGCCAACAGAAACAGTTGCTAAGCTGTTGAAGATCGCTGGTATTGAAAAATAATAACAGCACCTTTAGGAGATGTCCAAGATGAAAGAATTAGTAGAAGTGATCGCAAAATCGCTTGTAGATCTTCCAGATAAAGTTGTTGTGACAGAACGTGAGACCGAAAAGGGACTTATTTTAGAACTTAAGGTTGATCCTACCGATATGGGAAAAGTAATTGGAAAGCAAGGACGTATTGCAAAAGCAATTCGCTCTGTCGTAAAAGCAGCGGCTTCTAGAGAAGATAAAAAAGTAATCATAGAAATCGAATAAAACGAAAAGAGAGCTGTTCGGATACACAAAAGCTGGTCTGGAAAGCTCTTTTTATTATTATGATATGCAAAATAAAAGAAGATTTTTTTGGATTGATAGGAGACAATTATGGTAGATTTATTGCAAGTAGGTGTAATTACTACACCTCATGGTGTGCGGGGAGAAGTAAAAGTATTTCCGACAACCGATGATCCAACTCGTTTCAAACAGTTAAAAACAGTTTTATTGGATACAGGAAAAGAAAAAAAAGAATTGCATTTGGAAAACGTAAAGTTTTTTAAGCAGTTTGTCATTGTTAAATTTAAAGAATTTCAAACAATGAATGATGTGGAACATTTGCGTCGGATGCCGCTTTTAATTACAAGAGATCAGGCAGTTCCATGTGGGGAAAATGAAAACTTTATTGCAGATTTAATTGATTTAAATGTAGTGACAGAAGGTGGGGAAGAACTTGGCGTTTTAACGGATGTGCTTCAAACTGGTGCAAATGACGTATATATTGTTAAAAGGAAGAATGGGAAGGAACTTCTCATTCCAGCCATTCGCCAGTGTATTTTAGATGTAGATTTAGAGAAAAAATGTATGAAGGTACATTTACTGGAAGGATTGTTGGATTTATGATGAATTATTATGTACTCACATTGTTTCCAGATATGATTTCTCATGGATGTGACACAAGTATTCTTGGGCGGGCAATCGAAAAGAAATTAATATCGCTTGAAGCGATTGATATTCGGAGCTATTCACAAAACAAACATTTAAAAGTAGACGACTACCCATATGGAGGCGGAGCTGGAATGGTAATGCAGGCACAGCCAATTTATGATGCCTGTATGGATTTGCAAAAGAAAATTGGGAAAAAACCACGCATTATTTATATGACTCCACAAGGACGTGTGTTTAATCAGGCAATTGCAGAACAATTATCGAAGGAAGAAGATCTTGTATTTCTATGTGGTCATTATGAAGGAATTGATGAACGAGTGTTAGAACTGGTAGTAACCGATTATCTATCAGCTGGAGATTATGTATTGACAGGAGGAGAATTACCAGCAATGATGATGATTGATTGTATTTCTCGTCTTGTTCCAGGCGTGTTAAATAATGAAGTTTCCGCAGATATTGAATCCTTTCACGACAATTTACTTGAATATCCACAGTATACAAGACCAGAAGTATTTATGGGGAAACGTGTTCCAGAAGTATTGTTGTCTGGACATCATGCCAAAATTGAACAGTGGCGAAGAGAGCAGTCCATTGAACGAACATTGAAATGGCGTCCAGATTTACTGGAACAAGCCAATTTAACTGAAAAAGAACAAAAATATTTAGAAAAATTAAAAAAATCTCAAAATTTTTAATAAAATAAATAATTATATTGTTTTTCTAAGAAATAAAACTGTGCAGACATAATTACTTCCATTGTCTGCACAATTTTTATACAAAAATAATAGGAAACCAACCAAAATTAATGATATAATAATGCAATAAAACGATAATTTATCTGTAAATAATTTGTGATTAATTTAAAAATTATTTATTAATAAATTATTAGAAAAGAAATATGATAAAAAGAAAAAATATGCTATAATATATACAATAATAATTTTGTGAAATGTAAATAGTAAAAATATCGTGTGTTATGCACGATGGGGAAAGAAGGTGTATGATATGAAGAAACAATTAAAACAAAAAAGAAAACAGTGTTGGATTATAACAATAATCATGCTAGTTGTTTTATTTGCTCCGAATTTAAAAGCGGAAGCAGCGAACTATGAAGTAACGGATGTAACGATGGAAGTAGTAGGGGATTCAGTTCAGATTAGAGGAAGGCTAAATAATTCTGATGATGTACAAGAAGTTTACTTTCCTACATGGAAACTTTCCGATAATCAAAAAGATCTGAAATGGTGGAAAGGTGCAAGAAACGGAACAGAGATTTCTGTTACGATTCCAATGAAAGATTATGGATATGTTCCAGGCGAATATATAACCCATATTTATGTTGTGGATCAGACAGGATATGTGTTTGTAAAAGATCTTACATTTGTATATGAAAAGGCAACATTACAGAGTGAGATATTGGAAGATAATAGTGGATATCGAGTTACTTATACAGTTCCTGATGCAAATAACATTGACTCTGTAGAGTTTCCAACTTGGACAGAAGCATTGGAACAGGATGATATTCAGTGGTATCGGGCAAATCAAGTTGATAATACGTTTACATATGAGGTAAAACGAGCAGACCATGGCAATCAACTTGGAATTTATTATACGGATGTCTACGCACATTATAAAGATGGAACAGTTGATACAGGAAGGGTACGTGTCGTATTTCCAGCACCAAAAGCGAATATCTATAATGTGAGTACAGAATTGGATCAAAATGGAGACGATTTTAGAATTTCCGTTCAAATTGAACCAAATGCTTACTATCAAGTCAATTATGCAGTCTGGACCCAAGAAAATGGACAAGATGATATTATATGGCGTCCAAGTGATATCAACCAAGAAAACCATTATTTCTTCTGGGGAAAACGAAGCGAACATAATAATGAAAATGATATTTATCATATTCATGCCTATATTCGGAATGTAAGTGGAGATGTTACCGTTTTTGAAACAAAAATTGACTATACAAAGCCACTTCCAAAATTATTATCGGTAGAGACAAAAAATATGACAGCCAATGCATTTGATGTAGTATATAAACTGGAAGTGCCAGCAGATGTGGATATTATGAATGCTGTTTGTCCGACTTGGCCAAAGGTTAGTGTACCACAAATTACCTGGAATCAGCCGACGATTCAATGGGATGACAGAATCGCAACAATTACTTGCCATCATGAGGCAACCAATGGAGAACGAGAATATTATTCTCATCTACATTTAGAAGACAGCCTTGGAAGAAAAATACTTTATGGAACCGAAGTGACATTAAAGTAAAAATAATAAAAAAATGAAAGAAATCTATTGACAATGGAAAAAAAACATGGTATAGTATCATCGTTGTGAAAAACGAACAGGAAAGCAGAGCATCCACTCTCACCTTAGCGCAAACGGCGACTTGGGTTAATATTTGAGAATTATAATAACAACGTGTTATTTTGATACTTAAATGGTGGATCGTCTGACGATCCACCGTTTTTTGTTACCATAGTATTCCATAAAGAATCTCAATATAGAGGATTTTTGGAAAATCAATAGTTAATCCAAACGGTAGAAAGCCGTAATTATTAATGGGGGTGCACGATTATTAGCGATTTAATGATTAACGAACAGATCAGAGACAAAGAAGTACGCGTGATTGGCGAAGCAGGAAATCAATTAGGAATTATGTCAGCCAAGGAAGCGATGAAGCTGGCCAGAGAGGCAAATTTAGATTTAGTAAAAATTGCGCCGACCGCAAAACCACCGGTATGCAAGATTATCGACTATGGTAAATATCGTTACGAGATGGCCAGAAAAGAAAAAGAAGCCAAAAAAAAGCAGAAAGTTATCGAAGTGAAAGAGGTTCGTTTGTCGCCGAACATTGATAGTAACGACTTGAATACCAAGATGAACAATGCTCGTAAATTCTTAGAAAAAGGAAATAAAGTAAAGGTTACGCTAAGATTTCGAGGTCGAGAGATGGCGCATATGGCTAGCTCAAAACATATCTTAGATGATTTCGCAGAAAACTTGAAAGATGTTGCCAGTATTGAAAAACCGGCAAAGCTGGAAGGAAGAAGCATGAGTATGGTGCTGGCAGAGAAACGCTAAGCAATTAGGAAGACAACCGAAGCAAACAAGTTTCGTATGTCGATATAAGTATATAGCAGGAGGAAAGAACAATGCCAAAAGTAAAGACAAGTCGCGCTGCTGCAAAGCGCTTTAAAAAGACAGGTACAGGACAGTTAAAAAGAATGAAAGCTTATAAAAGCCATATCTTGACAAAGAAGAGCCCTAAGAGAAAAAGAAATCTCAGAAAGGCAACAATTACTGATTCTACTAATGTAAAGAACATGAAGAAGATTTTACCATATTTATAATTGATGATAGAGGAGGAAAACTGATATGGCAAGAGTAAAAGGCGGATTAAACGCTAAGAAGAAACACAATAGAGTGTTAAAATTAGCGAAAGGCTATAGAGGAGCAAGATCCAAACAATATAGAGTAGCAAAGCAGTCTGTAATGAGAGCATTAGCAACCTCTTATGCAGGTAGAAAAGAAAGAAAGAGACAGTTCAGACAATTATGGATTGCACGTATTAACGCAGCAGCAAGAATGAACGGTTTATCTTACAGCAAGTTCATGTATGGATTAAAGTTAGCTAACATCGAATTAAACAGAAAGATCTTAGCAGACATGGCAGTAAATGATGCAGAAGGATTCGCAAAGTTAGTAGAAACTGCAAAAGCAAAGCTTGCTTAATTAAATAAAACAGAACGAACACCCCCTTGAAATTTATGATTTCAAGGGGGTTGTGTATAATGAAGTGAGGAATATAAATGAGAAGTTAAGAATGAGAATTTTCAGAAAAGAGAATATTAAGAAAAACTTGTTTTAATATAACTTGTGATATTACTGTAATATTGTTTTTATTAATTACTAATTTTTTGAAGTTAAATGCTATTATAACTACTTTATTGATTTGTTTATTTAATATAGAAATATTATGTGATAAGATCTACACTAAATTTTTATATGAGTATTATAAAAAG
>DVHN01000032.1 GCA_018712075.1 Candidatus Fimimorpha faecalis | reverse complement strand
ACCCTCAATATAACAAATTTCATTTATAATATTTATAACAAATAATACTACTACATATTTCTCTTTTTATAAATAACTAGTATAAAGTTATTTATAAAAAGAAATTTACAATCATAGCATAATTTTACATTAGACACTAAAAAATAGAGTGTTTAAGTGTTTACTGGATCAGCTATAATAAACTAAATATTTTTTTCAAAGACCATAGAAAAAATATTATAACCACAAAAAGAACACATCATATTTATACTAATGAATTTAAACAGAAATTGATTTAACTTTATCTTAATAGGAAAAGAACATATCATTCGTGAGTACGATATTACAACTTCTTTCCTGAATAAATGAATCAAATAATCACAGATAACTAAATCTTTCAAAGAACAGAATAGTCGTTCCGATTTAGAGAATGAACTTATTAAATTAAGCAAACGTAACAAAAAATTAAAGAGGGAAAACAGTATTCTAAAACAAAAGTAAAAATATCCAAAGTAACTGCTCACAAATACTCAATACCAACAATGTTCGTTGTCCTACAAATTTCAAGATCTGCATACTATTATGTAAGAAAGATTAACAAAAAGATAAAGAAACCAGTAACACAACAATAAATATTGAAACTACTATGACAAATGAAGGAGGGTATTATATGCTATATAGTTCTAGCTTTACATATAGTCAATGTTTTGAAAAGATTGAATCTAGTATCAACGAAAAAGTTTTTCGGGGATTTATAAAAAATACAACTCCCAAAAACAGCAATTATTCAAGTGCAAAGTTTTTATTAACCAAGAAATCTTTAAAGGTTGCCGCATTACGACTCCCTATTCAAATATATATTTCTGGACAAATAACTGAATCACAATTAGATACAAAAATAGAGTTAAAGATACGACATGGCGTGTCTTCGCTTACAGAGTTTTTATTCTTAGGATGTATTCTTTATATACTACTCCTATATTCTTCAAAAATTTATAATATTTCTTCGCAAACATTAGTTATTACCACAACAATTATTCTCATAGCACTTATTACACTCCATAGCTACTTTATTTCAAAATACTCTCATATTGCTAATGAGATAGAAAAAGATTTATTCTATACTATAAAACGTATATTGAATTGCTCAGAAACAACTTACTAAACTATTTACACAATTAATAAGTATCATAAATAACCTCTCAATCTCAATTATAAAATAATTAGATCTGTTTTTTCAGATACAATTGCCCTCTAAATAGCTATATTGCTAAGCCGAGACGCTCCTTGCTTAATTATTTACTTTCCTGTATCTTCATTAAAATTCGATTTCTAAAGTCTTTTCACCAACATTCCATCACATCTCTAACCATTCCTTTTCTAGAGGTTTTCTCAAAAAATAAAACGGCTGATTTTGAAATAACTCTGTTACATATTTTGAATATGCAGAAATATAAATCAATTGTGTAACAGATGATGGATATCTAACTCGTAATTCTTTTCCCACTTCAATTCCATCTTTTCCTTTCATTACAACATCTAAAAAGACAATTTGATATTCTACTTCTACTAATGTCTCACAAAATTCCTGTGATGAAGCAAATAAAAATATTTTGAAGTCTTCTTTCCTTTCAAAGCTATATTGAATCAATAACTTTCTTAAATCTTCTCGTACATTCTTATTATCATCACAAATTGCAATTAGTATCATCCCTTCACTTCCCTAAAATTATACCTAAATATTTTTTACAGCCTTAATAGTTACAGAATCCATTTTTTATCTTTATAAGCTTTCACTTTATTTACATTCTAACACATTTTTATTCACCTTGCAATATCTTTGTATAATTTATACTATTTTTAAAATTATATATATAAATTATTATATATTTTATCAATTTTTTTATTCAAATAGTATATATATTTTATATGTATTATCCATTTTCTTTGTTGTATTCTTATACATTTATTAATCAGATTTTTGGGTTCTAATTTTCTACTGGAATATTCGTCTTTTTTTTGGTATACTATGAATATTAGACAGGACAACCTGTACAAACAAAAAATAATTCGACCACTGAGCGAATCATATTCATTTTAGATAGAGGAGATTTTATGAATTTTGGAAATATTCCTGTAAAGGAGCGGATGAATTCTTCCTTTCAGCATTCCCGAAAGCTTCGGCGAATCGGTTTTTCTTTTTTCAAACTTACTTTATTTTGTTTCCTTATTTTTCTTGTTGTAGGAGTTGTGTCTATTTATGGTATGTTTCGAGGCATTATTGATTCTGCACCAGATATCTCTTCCATTAATATGGAGCCAACTGGATACACAACGAAAATCTATGATGCTTCCAATCATGTTACTGCATCATTAGAACAGCAGGAGCAAAATCGGGAAACTGTATCGTTTGCCGATATCCCAGAACATTTAATCGAAGCCTTTATTCTTACAGAAGATCCAAATTTCTTTTATCATAAAGGAAACGATGCAAGACAGTTTCTGTACCAATTTAGTTATGATTTCTTTAATAACACTACATCCGATACATTTGGAACCATTACACAACAATTAATTCGCAATACTGTATTTAATGGAGGAGTACAAAAGTCTTTTGGAGAAAAGTTGGAACAAATTATTCAAGAAGGATATTTATCCATACAGTTGGAAAAGCAAATGGATAAAACCGAAATTTTAGAACTTTACTTGAATGGAATTAACCTTGGAAGCAACACACTTGGCATTCAATCAGCTGCTATGCATTATTTTAATAAAAATGTTTCAGAACTGACATTATCGGAATGCAGTGTACTTGCAGCGACTGCTTCCAATCCTTCTCGCTACAATCCATTTCGGCAACAGCAAAGCAATGCAGAACAGCGCTTGCGTATTTTAAGTCAAATGCTCACGGCACAACTTATTTCTAATGAGGAATATCAGGAAGCCGTTTCCGATAATGTATATGCACGTCTTCAAACGCCTTCTTATAATACGGAAAATGATACATCCATTCTTTCCTATTATAATGAAGAAGTAATTAATTCTGTTTTAGCTGATTTACAAAATGAACTCGGCTATAGTGAAACACAGGCATATAACTTAGTTTATTATGGAGGACTTTCTATTTATACACCAATGAATGCAGAAGTCCAGGCCACCGTAGATAAGGAACTTAACTCTTCCGCAAATTATCCTGAAGAAAATTTTTCTCTTAGTTATACATTAGTTGTCTCTCATTCTAATGAAACTACAGAGACTTATACCGAAGCAAATATTAAAGACTATTATCAAACAGTTTTAAATCAATCCGATTTTCAAAACATTTTTTCCAATGAGGCAGAGATGATGCAAGCCATTGACTCCTTCAAACATTCTACCTTGCATAAACAGGATACCATATTGGATGAGACAATAAAAATGATTCCACAGCCTCAAGCATCTATGGTAGTTTTGGATCAGAGGAACGGTCACGTTCTTGCATTATCGGGAGGGCGAGGAGAACGTTCTAATAATTTAAGCTTAAATCGTGCTTCTGACTCTTTGCGTCAGCCTGGGTCCATTTTTTCTGTACTATCTACTTTTGCTCCAGCACTTGATATTTGTGGCGCTACGTTAGCCTCTACTTATTATGATAGCCCACTCCATACATCAGAACAAAGCTTTACTGATTCTTGGAATGAAACCTATATGGGTTATACCAATATCCATCAGGCAATTGAGTTTTCTATGAATGTTGTAGCAGCCAGATGTTTATCTGAATCGGTTACTCCATCCACAAGTTACGATTATCTTTCTCAATTTCATTTTTCTTCTCTTGCTCCAGAAGATAAATCCATCACATTGGCTACTGGAAATCTGACAAATGGAGTTACTAATTTAGAAATGACCGCTGCATATGCAGCAATCGCCAATGGGGGTGTTTATACAGAGCCAGTCTTTTACACAACCGTTATGGATCGCAACGGAAAAATCATTTTGGAAAAAGAACATTCTACTTCCATTGTTATGAAAAATACGACTGCTTCTTTGCTTACTCATGCATTGGAAGATAGTGTTTCTGGAGAAAATTATTGGGAAAACTATGATATGGAACCAACTGGAACCCAATGTCAAGTAGATGGCATGAGCATCGCCGGCAAATCTGGCGTTTCCCTTAGTACAGGAGATTATTGGTTTATTGGTTACTCTCCTTATATGACATGCGGAATTTGGTCTGGTTATGATGATTCCAGTGCAATTACAACTTATAATGGATATTATAAAAAAATCTGGCAAAAAGTGATGGAACAAACACACAAAGATTTTTCTGATCCTGAATTTCTTTATTCCGAAAATTTGGAATCTGCCCAAATATGCAGTAAATCTGGATTACTTGCAATTGAAGATACTTGTAATCATGGGACAAGCAATAGTGTAGTTTATACCGAATGGTTTGAAAAAGGAACCGTTCCAACCCAATACTGTAACCGTCATACAAAAGTAAATATTTGTACACAATCTAATATGCAAGCAGGAAAAAATTGTCCAGTCGATAAAATAAAGGAAATGGTTTATTTAATTATTGATGGCAAAGATTTAAACGAAACTCCAACCGAAGATTCCAAACATGCTCTTCCAGATGACTTATTAAAATCGACTTGTACGGTTCATAATTCTGTTGAAGAGACCTCTTAGATTTATAATTACTGAAAAAAAGAAGTAGTCCTAACAAAAAAGCTTTGCTAAATTTTTTTATATTCATCAAAACAAAATTATTTTCAAAGCGGACATTTTAAAATAAGATTACTTCTTTTTTTACTTAGACTTAGATAGGTAGAATTTTAAATGTTTGAGATTATTTCTTTCTCTCTTTCAGAATGTCAATGTAATCTTTAATACTCCATCTTGATATACTGCATCAATATGCCCTTTCATTTCTTCTGTCAGCGTTTTTGCTATGGATAGTCCTAACCCCGTTGCATTCTGAACATTTTCGACTGTATAAAAACGGTCAAATAAATGCCCTACTTGAACTTCATCCAATTTACTTGCTCTATTAGAAAATTGAATGGTTCCATTTTCTTTCAATAAGACATTAAAATCTCCATCACTATATTTCATTGCATTGCTAATAATATTGGAAACAATCCGCATAAATGCTTTTTTATTTAACTTCCGTTCCACTACAGTCTCTGGGATAAAAATTTGTGGCTCGATTTGTGCCTCTTTTAATGCCCCATAATAAGCAGCGAAACACTCTTCTAACATAGCATTCAAAGAAATCTCTTCTTTTTCTGTACTATGATCCGCTGATACAATGATCGAATACTGGAATAATTCTTCAGTTAGTTCCTTTAATGCTACAACACGGTTATAAATAATATTCAGATATTCTCGAACCGTCTCTGAAACATCTTCCTGCTGTAGCAAATCCATATAGCCACATATCGCAGTCAATGGGGTTCTTAGATCATGGGATATATTAGTAATTGCATTTTTTAACTCCTGATCACCACGGATATATCGGATATGTTCTTTTCGAAGCAATTTTAAATCGTTATTTAGATCCGCTGCCAAACGTCTCATTGCTTTATCAGAAGTAGAAATGTCGATCCCAACGTTTGTATCTTCTCTTAGTCGTCTTGAAAATTCTAGGCGCAGTTGTTCTGCTGCCCGACGAATTGCAAAAACTTTTACAACTAGTAAAATACAGACTATGACTAATATCACACATAAGATACTAATTAAGACCAACATAACTTCTCCTTCTATTTTAGATCTTTCTTTTGAAAACAAATCATTCCAATCAAATTAAATACAAATATAATAATAATGGAGTAAATTCCCATCCAATACGGATGCAGCACTTCTAAACTAGAAATTTGAGTTGCCTGACCTGATGGTATAAAATCTAATATAAACTGGTAAATCTCTCTTTTTAATCCTGTTAAATAATCAGGATTTCTTACGGTCTCTAATTCAATTTCTCCACCCTTCATCACTGCCTGCTGCATCATTTCAGGTTGCTGCAAAGATTGATAAAGCCAAATTGTTACAAATAATAAACCAAAGGCCACAAGAGTACTAATAATCGCAGTATGGGCTTTATTTGTAGTTAACATAGCAATAACATTATAAATTGCTGCATAAGCAATACATAAAAGAGCTCCATCCACAAATAACAAAAGACAAAAAGACCATTTTATCTGTATCCATCCAAACAATGGAATTCCAACTGCACAAGTCGTTACTACAGCTATAAAATAAATTAGAAGTCCTACTGCCATGCATAACATAAAGTTAGAAATAAAAATATTGTTTCTCGAATGGCCTATAATTAATTTGTTTCGTATCGTTCCATCACTATATTCAGTTCCTATAAATAAACTGCAAAACACAGCCATTACAATTCCAATCAGAACAAGAAAATTAAAGAGAATGGATTCCATAGCAACTGATTCCTCATAACGTATCATATCCTGATACAAAATCATACATACAAATATCGAATAGCCAATCGCCAGTATCATTTCAATCCAAAAAATCGGATATCTTTTCAAGCGTTCAAAGTTTGAATGTAATAATTTACTCATCCTTTCTTCCTCCTATTAAACGAATATAGTAACTTTCTAGACTTTCTTCTTTTTCCTGCATGGATTTCACTTCACAGTGTTCCTTTGCAAGTCTTATCGTCAATTCTGTTACATTTATTTTTCCAAATAGCTCTGCTTTCGTATCAGAAAGAATTGTGTATTCCATTCCCCATTCATCCAATACATACGCCAATATTTTTGTACTAGACACCTCGATTTGAACGCATTTTCTACAAGCCTGTTCTAACTCTTTTGCACTAATTTCTCTTACTATATGTCCTTGATCAATAAATCCATAGTGCGTCGCTAACTTGGAAAGCTCATCCAAAATATGACTAGAAACTAAAACAGTAATTTGATATTCTCGATTTAACTTTAAAATTAGTTCTCTTATCTCTATAATTCCCTGTGGGTCTAATCCATTTACAGGTTCATCCAACACTAAAAAATCAGGATTCCCCACTAATGCAATTGCAATTCCCAGTCTCTGACGCATACCTAGAGAAAAATGTTTCGCCTTCTTCTTCCCTGTATGAGAAAGCCCTACCAATTCCAGCAATTCATCAATTCCGTTGAAAGAAGGGCATCCTAATATCATGCACTGCTGCCTTAAATTTTCTCTCGCCGTCATATCCATATAAACAGATGGAGTTTCTACTACGGCTCCCATTCTCCTGCGAGATTTTACTATATCCTTTTGCGTATGCCTCTTTCCATATAAAAAATACTCTCCTCCTGTCGGTGCCTGCAAACCACAAATCAAACGAATCAACGTCGTCTTTCCAGCTCCATTTTTCCCTACAAATCCGTAGATCGCTCCCTTTGGCACATTCATGAAAAGTCCATTTAATGCTTTAAAATGCCCATATTGTTTGGAAAGCGCATTTGTTTTTAAAACATATTCCATTTGCTAACCTCCTCATAGTTGGGGCTTTTGACCTCAACATCATCTTATAGGCATATGATAATAATAATTGGTTAAGCAACTGGTAAAGAGAATGGTAAAGAAATCGTAAAGATTATCCCTATTTCCGCTTAAATCCCATTCCTTAAACAATAATATCTCTATTATTTATATTTTGACATATAAGCTCCTATTTCTTTCTGCTTGGATCGGCTAATTGGAATTTCTTCTCCATTTTCCATCATAAGCTTTGTATTCGTTACTCCTACTACATAATTTTGATGAATGAAATACGATTGATGACAGAAGAAAAACTTATGCCCTTTCAATCGCTCCTGTATCATCTCCCATTTTGCATAAAACCAATCCTCTCCTGTTTTTGTTACAACATAGATTCTTCTTTTTTCTTGTCGAAAATATAAAATTTGCCGAATAAAAACAGATTTCCATTCGCTTCCCTGCCGATACCAAAATAAATGGTTCTCATTTCCAAAATCTCTCCACCAGCAATCCATTACTGATTTCAACGCATCCCATTTTAATGGTTGATTTAAAAAATAAAATGGCTGATTTTGAAATAACTCTGTCGAATACTCTATATTATCTAAAATATAAATTAATTGAGTAATAGAAGAAGGATACCTTCTCCTTAACTCAGTTCCTACTTCCATCCCATTTTTTTCTTTCAATACAATATTTATAAATACAATCTGATACTCTTTCTGTTTGATTGCTTTACAAAACTCCTCTGCTGAAAGAAAACACTGAATTTTCAAATCCACATTCTTTTCCATACTATATTGAATCAATAATTTTTTCAATTTATTGCACGTATCACAATCATTATCACAAATTCCGATCAATATCACAGTATCCCCATCCTCTCATAATTTTTTATTTTTCCACAACTACCAATCTTTATTTCTATCTTAACATAAATTCTATTTCTTTACAATAATTTTGTTCTATTTTTACAAAAATTTTTCATTTGCATAACTTTAAAAGTAGGAGCATCGATTCATTTGCTGACCGATGCTCCCACATTCGCTATGGAAATTTTTTCCTATACTTTTCTAAATAATTTACTCATTGTACATATTTTTCTCTCGCCTGTACTGCAATTGTTTTTACGTTCGGATCCATATTAGCTGCATGAAGTTTTATAAATTCAGAATCTGGTTCTTCTACTACCGAAACCTTTCCATAAGTTACTCCAAGAGGTATAAAACAATCATCCGTCATAGATTTTCTTAAAAACAGAAGATACTCTTTTCCTATTTCCATTTTTTCATACCCTTCCAAATGACAAATGACATCTCCATCTGGAAACTCGTTTTCCCATATCTCTATGATCTTATCTTTCTGGATTTCATCTTCCAATACATTCTGATGCATTTTCCAATTCTTCCAATGAGTTAAATCCATCTGTTTTTCCATAAATAAATTCATGTTTTTTCTCACTTAGCTCTTGATTAGCTATATTATTATTTACTGTATTAACACTACCTTTTTCCTTTTTAGATAGAAGAAAACCACCTATTACTGTAAATAAAACAATGAGAATCCAGATCTTTTTCTTCATATTACCACTCCTTTTTAATACAACGCAGCAATTCCCCTCTTATCATCCGCTAATGGACATCCTACATTATTAAAACCTGTCGCCCGCATAACTGCTTCTGAATTATACTGAGCTTGGCAATGATCCAATCCCAACATATGTCCTGCTTCATGTACTGCTACTTCTTGTTTTTTTGTTATATTCAAACTTTTCCACGGTCTATAGAATGTAATTTCCTTCTTATCTGGCTCTGTCCCTGCATACGCTGACGAATACATCCCATTATCTTGATTTAAACGAAAGTAGAAATTCATATCCGCATTATTGCTGTTAGAACGTACTATTTTCAATTCTGGACAATGGATTTGCCAACTTGGTATTGCCGATATTACAGCATCAACTTCTGTATATGTTGCTGTTGCATTATTAGTTTCTACTGAATATGTAACTGACTGAGGATTCGGTACTCGCAATCCATTCAATACATATGCGTTTACAGATAATGGAGATATCATAAAACATACTAATAAAATTAAGATTCCTATTTTTTTCATTCTCCCACTCTTCTTTCTATCCACAAAAATCACGTCCAGTTCAATCTACAACATAAAATTTATAGCTCTATTTGTTATGAAACATTCTACCCTCCTTTTACAAATATATTATATTTTTATATTATAACTATAATATATTTTATCGATTTTTCTATTAATATGTAAAAATTATCCATTTCTATGTAATTTTTTGCAAAATTATTCTCTTAATTTAAACCCAATTCCCCAAACTGCCTCAATATAGTCTTTTCCATTGACTTCTCTCAGTTTTTTTCGTAAGTTGCTAATATGCACTTTTAGTGAACTTTCCACGCAATCGGGTGTATCTTCACTGATTTGTTCTAACATTGCTGATTTTGTAATTACTTGTTTTGGATTTTGCATTAGCAATTTTAAAATTGCATATTCTGTCTTCGTTAATCGTACTAATATTTGCCCCACATATAATTCATGCAATGCCATATCTAATTTCAAATCACCTATTACGAGACTTGTAGTTTTTATTTCTTTCTTTTTATTTCGAAATTGTACCGTAATTCTTGCAAGCAGTTCTTGAATTTCAAACGGCTTTGTCAGATAATCGGAAGCACCATTTAGCAGTAGTTTCACTTTATCCTGAACATCTACTTTCGCACTAATTACAATGACAGGAATGTCTGAAATCTTTGGCAAAATGACTTCTCCCGAAAGCCCTGGAAGCATCAAATCCAATAAGATCAAATCAGGTCTTTTCTGATCCAATAGTAACAATGCCTCTGTCCCAGAGTATGCCCGAAGTACCAGATACCCTTCCTTCTTCAAAACCCGCTCTATCATGTCCCCGATATAAACATCATCATCAATTACCGCAATTGTGCGATTCATTCCACCACCTACTTTCTTCTTAATTTTTTCTCATCAATTATATCCAAAATACATTAATATGATTGTTTTTCAATTGAAAAATGGAACGAGTTGTCTTGCTTTTCTCCTCGTATTATAACTCCATATTCTGTAAATTCAAAATTTTGAAAAGGTTCTCTTTCTATTTGTCCAATAATATGATTTAATCGAAAAGAAAATAGACTATATTGCTGCTGTGCTTTCACAAATGATAAAATTGCCAGAATGAATCTTGATTGACAAACTGATGTTGCCTCTTCACTAGAATCAATTGACATCTCTAATTTCGTCATAATTCCATCATTTTCACTAAAAACAAATTCTGGGGCATTAACTTCCATCATATATATAATTACTCCCCCTGTTATCGTACGTCTTTCTTCTACAATTCCAGAATTATTATCACTTGTAATCCACTGTCCCTTTTCATCTAAATATCCAGTATACATTTCATAATAGTCAGAAAGCTGATTATAATTTTCACAAAATTGTGCTACCGTAATATCGCCCCGATGTTTTGGCATTCCTGTTATGGAGATACCGAATACTATCACTCCCAACATAGTGATACAAGCTCCAATATAAACTCCAATTCGCCATTTTCTTTGATCTTTTAGATGAATTACAGAGTCATACTCCCATCCTAATGTCTTTCCATCCCTACAATCAGAAAAACTTTTCCATAAACGCACAACATTATAAATCGGGATATAGAATCCGTTTCCTCTCCAAAGCATAATTACAACTCGGCTGCGTGCTTTTGCATAGCTTAGTCGCCTGCCATTAAGATCTGTAATTCGTATTCCTAAAATCCATTTTCCTATTGTTGTACCAAAAGCAGAAAGTAAAACTGGCTCTATCAATAGAACAAACACTATTCCTACAACTATATCTATTATTGTCATCCATTTACTAATGCTTAAAACACCTATTGCCATCCATCTACGAATGCTTAAAACATTTATTTTCATTACAACCGTTAAGAAAAACAGCCAAATAGTAGAATAAACGAGACTGTCCAGCCATCTGGCAAAAAAACGTCTCACTGGAATGTTGCTGCCTTGGTCTTCATTTAAATTTGATTTTTGTACAGAATTTGTCTCTCTATTCATATACTCCCCTTCCTCCTATTCACATCAATAACTTCTCGGAATCTTCAGCCCTGATTTTATAAGGCTTT
>DVHN01000031.1 GCA_018712075.1 Candidatus Fimimorpha faecalis | reverse complement strand
ACAGCCTCTGTCATTTTCCCAGGATACTGATGGCTTTTTTTAGGATCTCAAGGGCATCCTTTGTATCTCTTAGCTCTCGTTGGAGACGGGCAATCTCTTTTGCCTCATCGCTGGAATAATTCCCGGATCCTCTTGTTGGCACACAGCCTTCATGTTCCTTGGCTGCCCGGAGCCATGTTTTGAGAGCAGAATCACTGATTCCCAGATTTTCAGCCGCTTTCTTGAGTGTGAGTTCCGGATGATCCAGACGATATCTGACTGCGTTCTCCTTAAACTGCTGATCATATTTCGTACCTTTTGCCATGTCTGTGATTCCTCCTTCATATCATCTTTCTTATCATACATGATTTAGGTATACATGGCATCTTTACGTTGTACTATTTTTATACTATCACTATGTGGCTCTCGCCGCGAACATGCGGAAGCAGCAGATCGCTGCCATCCGGTTAAAGCTGATGAAGATTGCCGCGAGGGTCGTGCGGTCCGCACGCTATAAATATTTCAAACTGTGCAGCAGCTGTCCTTATAAACAGGAATTCTATGAGACGTTGGAAAACATCCGTAAGCTGCAGCCACAGTTGCAATGACAGCAGTTAATGAACCTTGGCAACCCCAAAACGTTTTTGAAACTGCCACAGGTGGAGTCTGCCCTTTTTTAGGTTTTTCACCGATAGGCAGAAAGAGCAAATGTGGTTATTGCAACTACCACGGCAATTTCTTCGATTTATTCATGAGTGATTACATTGCCGTGAATAATTCAGGTTTATTTAAAAATTTTGTGCAATATTTTGCCCTGGCTTTTGCCAGGGCAATAAATAAAGGAAAGTACTCATATCGGCTGTGAATAGTAACTATATAGCTACATTTATAATAAATTTTGCTTGACACAGTGGGTATTTTAATGTGATTGCTTTGAATTTTGTATACAAACTGCCCTCTACTTAGATTCTGAGTCACATTATAATCAAGTTGAGAAGTATAATCAGTGTTATTAATAATAAGTTTTTTGATTTTAAAACTTTCTGCTTGTTGTTTGGTTGCTTCAAATAATATTTCAAATATTTTATAATTTTCGGAAAGATATATGTAATTTAAAATTTTTGTTGTAATTACTTTTACAAAACCATTTTCTAATAATGCGAAGAATCCAAAATCTCTTCAAAATTTAAAGAATATAATATTTTGTTAGATAATGTTTTGCATAAATCTGAAGTGTCAAAAGGATAATGCCGTAACAACACTTCTTAAAGGGTGTTAGTAGTTAAGGAATATAATACGTCATCAGATAATGCATGTAGATTATTTAAAGGTTCATTAGCTTTAACCCATCCATTTAAAATGTATTCATCATCATAAATTATACTATTTAACATTGAATGTATTATTGTTTTAATTGAAGAGATGTCATCAGCCTTTTTGATAATTTTTGACATCACAAATTTTTTGAAAGTTTCGTATTTGTCGACATTTTCCTTTTCAAAAATTGCATTTCTACCATGTAAAGCGGCTTTTGTAAATAGAAAACTATCTTCTAAAATAATGGCAAACACAGGCATATTTTTAGAAAGAGCATACTTATATTCAAGTTCCGTGTAACTCAAGTCGGATTCTTCATCGATAGAACCGTAACGCCCTCCAAGAATAAGCATATAAACATCTGATTCATCTATCCATTTACGGATTGTCTTCATTTGAGACTTTCCCGCTTTAAATAATTCCATGCCATCAGGAATATGACCAGCATCAAGAATGGCTTCAACAGCCGCCTGACGTTCTTCGATAAGATCTGTGTACGTAGAAGAAACAAAAACTTGTAATTTTTTTCATGGTGGTGGACTCCTTATTTTTGCAAAAATGTATTATAGTAAAAAGTAAAGATATGGTAAATCACAAAATGAAGAAAAAATATTTTTTGACTATTATTATCCCTTGTGTGTTAGAATAGTTATCGTAAATGCTTCTTCTACCGTTTACAACCTCAGTACATAGAAACTCTCAATAAGCGATTTGAAACAAATTTGCGGCTCAGCAGCTTGATAAACAAAGGCGCTATGGTCGGGGACCTGAAAACTGGTAACGGACGCGTTTATAATGATGTACCGTTGAGCAGATTTTGAATTTCTACTTCGCTGAGAATCGGCAGAACGTTGGGATCTATGAAGTGACCGGTGTGAGCAAGTCTTACTTTCTATCTGCCTGTTGTGTAGAAGCATGCAGACATAATTACCGCTGCAAGTTTGCAGACTATAGCGATCTGTTGGACGAACTGATCGTCCTCAATCGCTAGGAAGATCTAAACAAATATTGCAAAAGAATTAGGTACTATGCACGGATCCAGTAGCTGTTAATTGATGATTTTGCCATAAGCAGGTATTCTGAAGAAGGCATTAAGATCCTGTACCTTCTCATAAAACTTTGAGATGACCTTGGAACATCAACTTTCTTCAGCTTTCAGTATTCTCCAGATGAATGGGGAAAGCGGCTGAGTGACAAGAAGGAATGCTACGGCAAGTTTGACGGAATCAGACGCAGACTGACTACAGGATTTATTGTACTAATTGAGAAGAAATAATCTTCTGGGATAACCATCAATATTGATCAGCAGAGCGGAGTACCGCTGCTCTGACGATCCCCAAAACTGGCCGTTTAATATGGATTTGACTGGCCGGGAAATGCGGCTCTGCTGGGCCGCGGAAAGTGGCTGTTTGCAGAAATCGAAAAAAGCCCATATCCCATAAAAAACCGGCAGCCTGAAGTGGATTTTTAATAGCAGATGAATTTCCAAGAACATATACAGATAATCATTTTTTCACAATTCAAAATACTGAATCAGTTCCTCCTCCCTCTCCTGTATTTGGCTGTCATATCGGAAATTCCGTACGATGCGCTGGGCTTCTACTCTTTGCCGGATTGCGTCTTCCGGATACTGAAGATGACTTGCCAGTTTCAGCGCGTCCAGCCAGATCGCTTCCGTCTCCTGATGACGTGCTCCCAGAAGTCTTTCTCGGATCAGGAAAGCTTGAATTCTGTATTCCAGCGCCTCATCTTTTTGTGCATCTGTTTCCTGCAGGCAGTCCGAGATTTTAAGATACAAATCGCAGGCAATAAAATCATCCTCCATATGCAGATAATTTCTGACTTCCAGCGCTTTCTGGTAACAAACAACAGCCTTATCATATTGACTGTCGGCCTGGAGGATATCTCCATAGTCTGTAAGGATCCGCTGTCTGGCATCTGGATAGTTCTTTAGTCTCACTTGGAGGTGTGGCTCATTCTCATAAGCACGATACTCCTCCGTAGCCTTTTCTACCTTGTCCGAAAAATCCGAGGACAGATATACACGGATTTTATTAGAATGGGTATTGACAATGTGCTGTGTCAGCACCATATCATCTTCTTCTGCAAGCTTTTGCCTTTCTTCTAGAGCCCGGTCTAATGTCTCCAGGGCAGCCTTCGGATCATTTAAAATCTGGTAATAACGATAAAGACCATTGAGAATAAATGCGTTCTGGGCTCGATTCAGCAGACCGCTTTTATCTTTTTCTTTGAGGTTTTTTGCTTTCTCATAATAAAGTTTTGCATGATCCGTATCTTTATTTTTCAGATAAGCATACCCCAGGCTAATATAGACAGATGCCTTGGCATTTGTCAGTTCTTGACTCCATTCAGATACCTCCGCAAACACACGGTGATTTTCCCGTTCATGCATATTCAAAATCTCATCTGCACGAAGCATGGCATTCAACATCAGGCGATAATAATGATAGCGTTCAAAAGTATAGCCCAGGTCATGATAAGCTAATGCTTCCTCAGGGCTGTTCACACCGTAGATCCTCTGTGTCAGACGCAGTATATCTTTCACCACTGCCTTCCGTTCGCAGATCCATCCATGTGTGCTGTAAAAATTTTTTATAGTCTTGAGCGCATCCAGCCTAACTGTTTCCGGAAATCTCCCCTCATTTTTTCGAATCAGATCCTCTGCATCCATATACCTTCTGTAAGTCCCGTTAGGGTCTCTCTCCTCCCGCACATTCAAGAGATTTTCCAGATTGCTGCGAAGCTGTGTCGTACTAGGCAGATAAACACCTCTGACCCGATATGACACTTCCCGAAGAAACAGCGCCAATGCCTCAAATTCTCCGGCAGGATACCAGATGGGAATAATCCTATTTTTGTTTAGCATTTTACGACGTTCCTTAAACACAGGGTCTTCTTCAAGTTTCCCATCTGCCTCATGAAACAGCTTTGGCTTCCAGGGGTCCTCTTTATTCTTTGTGCTTTCTGGAAGCGGAAGCAAAGCAAAAGACAGGCTGCCCTCTGCCCGCACATGCCGAATCACATCCATGGTTCTGTCCTCTTCCAGACTGCACCCGAGGAACAGAATGATCCTGGATAGAAGAATCTGCCGAAGAAAACCAGGAAGAGGCAGGTTCATATCCAGCGTTTTCCCATAGCTGACATCATACTCATCTTTCGTCAACACACGATCCCTCTCCCGCACATCACCGTGCAGCTTAATAAGAACCGCGTCTCCTCGTGCGATTTGCCTGAGAGCCAGCTTCCGATTCCGAATTGTCTGCGGTGTCAGTATCCGGATTATTTCTCCATTTACTTTCGCATACAGCATTTCCAAAACTTCATCGTAATTCGTGGTAATGATCAGATTCCGGAACAGCCTAGGCAGGATCTCCAGATTTGAATCATACGACGTATTTCGGTAGATATGATCACCGAATTCCTGAAGCATAATGTATTCCATCATAGGTTCGCCGACTGCTTCCTTTAAAAGGCCGGCCGCTTCTTCAAACAGATTTTTCTCCAGCTTCTGATTAATTTCTGGAAGATAAAAATGCTCTGCCTGATTTTTCAGGAATTTTGCCCATCCAGGATAACCGAAATTTGCAGAAAATCCGGCGCCTACAAAAGGAATTACCACATGCTTTTGGATCAGTGAAATAAGATAATTAAAATTTTTCTTATTCCCCGGACAGCAGGCGAAGACATGGTTAATATCAAGGGGTGACTTTTGTATTATGCTCATAAGCATCCTCCTCTCTGGGGAGGAGAGAAACACAGAGAATCTCTACTCCGGCGATTTCTCGTATTCGAATTTCCCATATAATCTTTTTTGTCGAAAAGTGTTTTATTTTGTCTTATTTTATCATATTTGTTTTCAGAAATCAACTGATATTCCCGTTTTCCAGCGGTAAAGAATAAAATATAAAAATCAACCGTTTCTCACTCTGATTTTGTATTT
>DVHN01000030.1 GCA_018712075.1 Candidatus Fimimorpha faecalis | reverse complement strand
GGTTTTCAAGACCGGCTCCTTAAACCACTCGGACACCTCTCCAAAAGACTGCTTGGTTATTATATCATGCTTCCGCAAGCTTGTCAAGCACTTTTTTAAAGTTTTTTGAAATTTTTTATTTCTTATATTTTCTAAGAAATATACTCATCTCTGTGCCTCTCTCGTGGCGACATCAATTATTCTAACACTACATATTTATTCTGTCAATAGTTTTTTTCACTTTTTTTTATTTTTTTTTATTTTTTTATTTTTTTTCTATTTTACAAGCATTTTCTCCTATTTTTCTTTTCCTTTTCTTTCCAAACCTTTTCTTTTTATGACAATATTGGCATTAAATTTTATTATCAAAATAGTTTTTCATTCAGTATTCAAAACTCACTGAGATAATCCTTCACTAATAACAAATCGTCCTGAGTTGTAACTTTTATATTATAGTAGCTTCCCATTACTAACTTTACTTTCTTATCTGTAAAGTTTTCCACTACCATGGCATCATCTGTAATCATTAACTCTTGAACTGACGCAAACATTGTATCATAGGCTTTTTTTACGAGAGAATATTGAAACACCTGAGGAGTTTGTACTATCCAAACTTTTGACCGCTCTGGTGTTATCTCTGCAAACTGATTTTCATCTGCTATTTTAATCGTATCTTTCGCTGGAACGGCTGCAACACACGCATCATATTTTCTTACAGTTTCAAAACAGTTATTTAATATTTCCTGACTAATACATGGTCTGGCACCATCATGAATAAATACATAATCGCAGTCTTTTATCGCTTTTAATCCTTCATAGACAGAATCATATCGTTCTTTTCCACCAGCAACAATGGAAGAGACAGAAGTAATTCCGTACTTTTCTACAATTTGCTTTCTGCAATATTCTATTTCATTTTGACTCGTAACAAGAATAATTTCGTTCACTCCAAATGTTTCAAACGCCTTCAAAGAATAATAAATCAATGGACGTCCATTGATTTGCATATATTGCTTTTTTACATTGCTCTTCATACGTTTTCCGCTTCCAGCGGCAAGAACAATCGCAGCACATTTCTTTGCTTGCATTTCTATTTCTCCCCTTTACTTAATAACACTACCGCTCTCCCAGTTTTAATCCTGGCACTGCATTTAAATCCCATCCATGACGTGTTCCTTTAATAAATTCATAGTATCCAGCTGCTCCAATCATTGCAGCGTTATCCGTACAATAAATTGGGGAAGGATAGTATAATTGAATATTCTCTTTCTCGCAGGCATGACTCATTGCAGCTCGAAGAGCTGAATTAGACGCAACTCCACCAGCCATTGCAAGCTTATGAAAACCATATTGTTTTACGGCTGAAATTGCATGTTCTACTAATACCTCCACGACTGCGTGTTGAAAAGATGCAGCTAAATCTGCTGAATTCACCGTCTCTCCTCGCATTTTTGCATGATTTAAATAATTCAAGACGGAAGACTTAATTCCACTAAAACTAAAATCAAATGGTGCTCCATCCACCTTTGCTTTTGGGAATATAATTGCATTTGGATTTCCTTCTTTTGCCACCTTATCGATCTTTGGACCTCCTGGATAACCCAGTCCAATAGAACGGGCTACTTTATCAAATGCTTCCCCTGCGGCATCATCTCGAGTTCTTCCTAAAATTTCAAATTCTCCATAATCTTTTACTATCACAAGATGAGTATGTCCTCCAGAAACAATTAAGCAAATAAACGGAGGTTCTAACTCAGGATGTTCAATAAAATTAGCCGCCACATGTCCTTCAATATGATGTACTCCTACTAGCGGAAGTTTTTTAGCATAAGCAATTGCCTTTGCCGCAGACACACCAACTAATAAAGAACCAACTAATCCTGGACCATAGGTTACTGCAATTGCATCCATTTGATCCAGTGTCATTCCAGCTACTTTTAATGCTTCTTCAATCACTTGATTAATTTTCTCCATATGCTTTCTTGATGCAATCTCTGGTACAACACCCCCATACAATGTATGCAAATCGATTTGAGAAGAAATAATATTGGAATATACTTCTCTTCCATTTTTTACGACCGCAGCAGCCGTTTCATCACAAGAACTTTCTATTCCAAGAATATAACAATCTCTCTTTTGTCCCATTTTTACCTCCTTAATATACTTTTGCACCCTTAATTTACTCTTTTAACAGGATCATCGCTATTCTGTCTCAAAATCCAGTTCTGTTGTTATTCCATCTTTTGGTATCACTGTATTAGGAAAAACAGCACAGACTTCTTCTAAAAATTCTTCTGGATGTGTCATAGACGGACTATAATGCGTCAGCCAAAGCTGTTTAGGCTGAGCTGTTTTAGCAATCTGAGCAGCCTCATACATTGTCATATGTTTATATTCTTTTGCCTTTACAGCTTTTTCCTTTTCTCCATACATTCCTTCACAAATAAATAAATCGGCTTCTGCTGCCTGCTCTGCAATAATGGACGTTGGGCGGCTATCCGTTACATAAGTTAGCTTAATTCCTTTTCGTTCTGGCCCTAAAACCATATTTGGCGTAAATACCATCCCATTTAACTCTAACGTTTCACCCTTTTGCAGACGATTCCAATATTGTACGGGAAGATTTAGCTGCTGCGCCTTTTGTACGGAAAATTTTCCTTTTCTTGGAATAGAAATGGTATATCCATAACATACAATATTATGATTAACTCGAAAAGCCTCAATATGATATCCTTTTATGTCAAAGGCTTGTTTTTGCTCGGTTAATTCGATAAATTCCAATGGAAATGGCAATTCTGGGGCAATGACACGAAGCGCATTAACCACTCTTTCCAATCCCTTTGGTCCAATCATAACCAATGGTTCTTTTCGTTCCGCATTTCCCATCGTAAGAAGCAGTCCTGGCAAACCGCTAATATGATCTCCATGATAATGAGTAAAACACATAACATCAATTGGATGACAACTCCATCCCTTTTTGCGTACAGCGACCTGGGTTCCCTCTCCACAATCAATCATTAAAGAACTACCATTATATCTCGTCATAAGAGAGGTAAGATAACGATATGGCAATGGCATCATACCGCCAGTACCTAACAAACAAACATCTAACATGAATACTCCTTTTATCTATAACAATTCATTTTCTATTTTCCTTTCTAATGCAACAGCAAACTGACTTGTAATGCGATCATAGCATTGTTCGCAAAGTTCCCAGCTATGATGTTCGCCATCTTTATCAGAAAAGTATCCCCACATTTTTTCTACACTGATATAGTCTTCTGCCGCAACTCCATTTTTCACTGGAATTTTTTTCCCACAACCATTACAAATTACCTCTGTTAATACTTTTTCATAATCCTGATAATACTTTTTCATGAAATTCTCCTCCTTGTTTTTCAAGTTCTGCCAAAACGAAGAGTGATTTTCTATGGTAACAATCACTTATGTCAATTATATCGGATTTTATACATGAATTTCAATGGTAATTATTATCATAATTGGTATTTCCACATAATCATAGCATCTTCCGTTGGCTTTTGATAAAAATTTTTTCTGATACCAACGGAACAGAACCCCATTTTTCTATATAGCTGAATTGCAGGCTCATTTCCCACTCGCACTTCCAGCGTCATAGCCTGTATTCCTCTTTCTCTACAATCTCGAGCCATACGATACATAAGTGCTTCTGCAATTCCACACCGACGATACTCTGCTTTTACTGCAATATTGGTGACATCCGCTTCCTCCAAAATGATTGATATCCCCATATAACCAACCACTTCTTCCGCTTCTTCTGCCACAAGAAAATAATACGATTGAGATTCCAAACTCTCTTTTAAACTTTTCTCAGACCATGGCTCTGAAAAACATTGTTTTTCTATCTCTGCCACGGATAAAAGATCCTTTTGAAGCATACTACGTATTTGCATGTAATTTCGCTTCCCTTTCTCTCTCTGCCTGAGATTTTCTTAGATAATTTGGCAAATGTTCTCTGGCATTCTCTATTTTTCCCTCGGCATAATACTTTGCTCCAAGTTCTGCCACTACGGCTCCTCTTTGACGATTCATAAAAGATGGGGCAAAATGATGCGTTACTTCCAATATTTGCTCTAGCTTTTCCCTATATACAGGAACCCCGTCTCCTAAGAACAATACTTCTCTTTGGCAAGCATTAATTTTCTTTACTAAATCTAATACATCCATGGCACATGGCTTTAAAATTTCTTTCATTGTTTCCCCTTCAAAACAATAAATCCCTGTATAAACTTGGTTTCTTCGTGCATCCATAATCGGACAGATAATATCACTTGAACGAAAACATCCATAAGCCATTGCTTCAATCGTTGGCACATGAATCAATGGTTTTTCTAATGCAAGTCCTAATCCCTTTGCTGTTGCAGAACCAATACGAAGTCCAGTAAAGGAACCCGGTCCTCCTGATACTGCGATCGCATCCATTTCTTCTAAATTCGTCTCTGTCATACGTACTACTTCATCAATCATTGGAAGTAATGTCTGAGAATGTGTTTTTTTAAAATTAACCGTATATTCGGCTGTAATTACATCATCGGTTAGAATTGCTACACTCGCTACAAGTGAAGAACTCTCAATTCCTAAAATTTTCATTCTCCTACCTCTTTTTCTATTTATTCTACTGTAATACGGCGGTATTCAAAACCATATTCTAAATCTTTTTCAATTGTAATCCATACTGCATAATCTGGAATAATCTCTTCAATTAAATTCGCCCATTCAATTAAACAAACTCCGTCTCCGAAAAAATAATCTTCATACCCGATCTCTTCCATTTCATCAATATCTGAAATACGATATACATCAAAATGATAGAGCGGAAGCCGTCCCTCTTCATACTGCTGGATTATTGTAAATGTTGGACTGTTCACGGGCTCTTGAATTCCAATTCCCTCTGCAAACCCTTTTGTAAATACTGTTTTTCCAACTCCAAGATCTCCATTTAAACAATAAATCTCTCCAGGTTTGGCAAATTGTCCAAGCTGTCTTCCTGCTTGATAAGTTTCCTGCTCACTTCTGCTTTCAATACGCCTCATTTTCTCCTCCTCCCTACTTTCCTTTCACACGAGATGCTGGCATTTTCGTTTTAGCCAACTCTAATATCATCGCAACTTCTTTTTCATTACCAGTTCTTGGAATAATATTGGCTCGAATCGGATCTGTAAAAATATAAATTGCATTCTTTCTCGCTATTATTTTCCATAATTCTTCCCAGCTTACTGCTGCACAATTATCATCTTGGGATACTCCCATCCCTTCTTCTCCAAAACTATAATTCATTGGCTTTTGCATAACAGGATGATTTGCTTGTTTTACAGCCTTTCGATACAATGCAATTGGTTGATAAATTGTAAACATTGTCCCTATTAATAATAATAACAATGTACTATAGAGTTCTACTTTTCCAAATGAAATTACTGCTCCTACAAGACATGCTGCACTGAATAAAAATCCAATTACTCCAATAAATCGAGCATAATTATGATAAAGTAAGAAACAAAACAAATCCTTTTTTCCTACCAATGCAGTCACATTTATTTCTTTTTTCTCCAGATTTCTACTTTTTTCCGCCTTCTGATAAGAAGCAGATGCTGTTTTCTTCTCTTTCATTTGCATCCTCCTACTCTACAAACCTCATTTTGGGAAAGACTTTTTTAAGAACTTGGTCAGGCAAATAATGGTCTAAATATTGATCACAAATCGTAGAAACAGGTTTTTCTTCATGCCTTTGTGCCATACGTATTAGTCCAAAACCAGTTATCACAGTCGTTATTCCAAGATATCCTGTTAAAAACCACGTTAAAATCATTCCCTTTTTTTTAGGAATTTTTTCAATTATCCAAGAAATCGCTGGATATCCCCACTTTCCCCATATAATTGCAACTGTTCCCCAAAGTACTGAAAAAACAAGGCTAATTCTTCCTCCAATATTCAGCGGTAAATGTGCATAACTCCAAAATGTCATATGTAATACTTTTTCGCAAAGCCAACCACAGGAAAATTCTAATGCACTTCCACATAGATATCCTTTTATAAAGAGCTTCCAAAATGAAGTCTCTTTATCTTTATAAAGAATAAGAGAAAATAATGCAAATCCAATTCCCCATACAATACTAATTGGAAAAAATGCATTACTGCTTCTTCCCATCCAATATCCTAACGCAAAACGACACCAGATCGTTTCCACTAAACAGCCGATTACACCCCCTATAATAAATATCCAACAGAGTTTATAAAATCCACATCCCTGTGCAAACCTTTGTTTTTCTGTCTCATGTCTGTTATTCATTTGTCTGCTCCATTTCATTGCTTTTTATATTGTAGTGATGCATAGGAAATTCTATGAGGATTTTATAGCTTCATTGTAAGCTGAATACGATGTTTTGCAATATCTACGCTTAATACTTTTACTTCTACAATATCCCCTACACTTACAACATCCAGTGGATGCTTAATATAAGATTTTGATATTTCTGAAATATGTACCAATCCATCTTGATGCACTCCAATATCTACAAAAATCCCAAAATCAATGACATTTCGGACTGTTCCTTTTAAAATCATTCCTGGCTCTAAATCCTTTAATTCTAACACATCGCTCCTTAAAATTGGTTTTGGCATCTCTTCTCGAGGATCTCTTGCTGGTTTTTCCAACTCTCCTATAATGTCATTTAAAGTCATTTCTCCGATACCAAATTCTTTTTCCATTTGCTTTTGATCGATTTTACCTCGAATATTTTTCGCTGCGCCTGTTAAAATATCTGACGGACGATAACCTAATTTTTTCAAAATAGCTTCTGCTGCACCATAACTTTCTGGATGTACTGCCGTAGCATCCAACGCATTTTCTCCATCATTAATTCTAAGGAATCCTGCACATTGCTCAAATGCCTTTGGTCCTAACTTTGGTACTTTTAACAGCTGCTTTCGATTTGTAAATCTTCCATTTTCCTCTCGATACGTTACAATATTTTTCGCAACCGTTTTACTGATTCCAGAAATATATTCTAAAAGCGATGCGGAAGCTGTGTTTAAGTCCACCCCTACACGGTTTACACAATCTTCTACTACACCAGTTAACGCTTCTCCAAGCTTTTTTTGATTCATATCATGCTGATACTGTCCTACTCCAATTGATTTTGGATCAATTTTTACTAATTCTGCCAACGGATCTTGTACACGCCTTGCAATTGAAACAGCACTTCTTTGACCTACATCAAAATTTGGAAATTCTTCTGTTGCCAGTTTACTCGCCGAATATACCGAAGCCCCTGCCTCATTTGTAATAATATATTTTACAGGAAGTCCAAACTCTTTGAGCATATCTACAACAATTAGCTCCGATTCCCTGGAAGCAGTTCCATTTCCAATCGAAATTAACGTAATATGATACTTCTCAATTAATTTTTTTACAATTTCTTTTGCTTCTTTCACCTTTTTTTGAGGCAATGTTGGATAAATTACAACCGTATCCAATACCTTTCCTGTCGAATCTACTACTGCTAGCTTACAACCTGTACGAAACGCTGGGTCCCATCCAAGTACAATCTGTCCTACAATTGGCGGCTGCATTAAAAGCTGCTGTAAATTTTTTCCAAATACTTTAATTGCATCATCTTCTGCTTTCTCTGTCAATTCATTACGAATATCTCTTTCAATTGCTGGAGCAATAAGACGCTTATATGCATCTGCCACTGCCTCTTTCAGTATATCCGCTGTTTCCGAATTTTGATTTATAATGACTTTTTTCTCTAAGTAATGAATGATATTATCTTCCGTTACTTCTAATTTTACAGTTAAGAACTTTTCTTTCTCTCCTCGATTGATTGCCAAAGTCCGATGGCCTGCCATTGTCTTAACAGACTCTTCATAATTATAATATTTTTCATAGACCGATTCTGCCTTTTCATCTTTCGCAGCGGTAACAATCTTTCCTTCTCTCATTGAAACTTTACGGATATAACTTCGATAATCCGCATTATCGGAAATCGTTTCTGCCAAAATATCTCTTGCTCCCGCAAGTGCATCTTCTATCGTCACAACTCCCTTTTCTTCGTTTATATAGGAAGCCGCCACCTCTGATAATGGCTGTTTTAGGTTCTGCATCCGAATCATAACGGCAAATGGTTCCAATCCCTTTTCTTTTGCAATCGTTGCACGAGTACGGCGTTTTGGACGATATGGCAAATACAAATCTTCTACTGCCACAAGTGTCTGTGCCTTTTCAATCTTTTCTTTTAATGTTTTTGTTAATGCTCCCTGTTCTTCAATTGTCGCAATAACTTGTCTCTTTCTTTCTTCCAGGTTACGAAGATAACGCAGACGCTCATCCAAATTACGGAGGATCTCATCATTTAATCCTCCATGTTGTTCTTTTCGATATCGAGCAATAAATGGTATTGTATTGCCTTCATCAATCAAACGAATTACTGCCTCTACCTGTTCTGCCCTTATATTCAATTCTTCTTGTAAAACCTCTACAATATTCATCTATCCATCCTCAGCTTTCTGTGGTTTTCCCCGTTATTATAATCCATTTATTGCTATTGTGCAACTACAATGAATGGATTCTATGGAGATCTCATTCTAAGTAGGCATTGCCATTTTTATAGCTTTGTGATAAAATGGGGAAAACAACTAGAGAAGAATGAGAAAGGAGCTTTCTTGAGATGGAGAATCATGACGATTTTTATCAGGAACGACAGTCAAATGGCTCTGCTTCACCTCAAACAGAGCCTGAATTACCAAAATTGCCTCCTAGTCAAACAACACAACCAAATAAGTTCGCTGCATTATCATTAATGATTAGTTTACTTTCTTATGTACTTTGCTGCTGTCATCCTTACGCAATGATCGCTGGATGTGTACTGAGTATCGTATTTGCTATTTTTTCCAAAGTAATTGTAGAGCCAAATCATAGAATGAGAAAGCAGGCAGTTGCTGCTATTATTATTGGCGCAATTGGGCTTTTTATCATTCTAGGTTCCTTCGTATATACGTATGTGATTCTTCCAGAATTGCTAGAAACTAATCCAGAATTACGAAATATGATGGATCAAATGCTTCAACAATATGGATTAAAATTATCTGATCTGGGTCTTACTATTATCTATGGAATTAGATAGATTCCTTTTACCACCAAATAATAATTTTTCCAAAAAAAGTTTCCGATTAAAATTGCGACTCCGATGTAACAATATAACATCCGAAAATGCAAGGCGGAAACTTTTATTTTTGTATAACGCATAATCGTCTGTGATGCCATATATATTGTTAAAAAACCTACTGCATAGCATACAACTGGATTATAAAATAAACTCTTTCCAATCTGTCCATGAATCAAAAAGAAAAATGCTCTTGTTCCTCCACAGCCAGGACAGTATAATCCCAGCATGGAGCGCATCACACATGGATATTGAGGGACCTCCCAGCCAGCAAGATAGAAAACAGCGGCGACAATCGTCACCGCCATTATTATTTTTAACAATAAATGATACATAAAATCATCCATTGTATCGTAATCTAACTGTCTCATTAGTTTGCCAGACGAATGCGGTTTAAAATACCTGTTATTTTTCCCGCTTTTTCCATATATTCTGCTTCTGTCATTTCTTTTGTTAAAATACCAAACTCTCCCTCAACTACTTTCACAATATCAAATGAACCAAACACTGCTTCTAATTCCTCTTGACGTTGCTGTGCTTCTCCGCTGATTCGAACAAAAAATGCATTTTTTGTCAATTCAAATGGTTCTAATCCCAACTTCTTTTCGCTCCAACGGCGCATTACTGTGCGATTTAAATTCTTCGCTGCTTCTACTACATCCGCTACAACTGCACTTGCAGTAGGAAGTTTTCCAGCCCCAGCTCCATAGAACATTAAATCTCCAATGACATCTCCTCTCACTAAAATGCCATTCATTACTCCATTTACACTATAGAGTGGATGTTCTTCTCCAATCATAACAGGACTTACCATTGCATAAATTTTATTTTCTATTTTCTTACTCGTTCCAAATAATTTAATTGCCTTCTCTAATTTTAATGCATATTTGATATCTATATCACTAATTGTTGTAATACCTTCTGTATGGATATCTTCATAATCTACCTGAGCGCCAAATGCCAGCGAAGATAAAATTGCAATTTTACGACATGCATCAAAGCCTTCAATATCTGCTTCTGGATGCCGTTCTGCATAGCCAAGCTCTTGTGCTTTTTTCAGAATTGCATCAAATGTCATCCCTTTTTTTGCCATATTCGTGAGCATATAATTGGTCGTTCCATTTAAAATGCCCGTAATTTCATACACTTCATCGGAAGTAATACATTGATTGAGAGGACGAATAATTGGAATTCCTCCTCCTACGCTTGCCTCAAATAAAAAATTGATTTGTTTTTCTTCTGCAATCCGCATTAGTTCTGCTCCATGCTTCGCTACCAACTCCTTATTGGAAGTGGCCACAGTTTTTCCAGCTTCCAAACAAGCCTTTACAAAATCATATGCTGGTTTTGTTCCTCCCATTGTCTCTACTACAATCTGGATTTCTGGATCTTCTATAATCTGATGAATATCATGCACTACTTTGTTTTCCATAGGATCTCCAGGAAATTCTCTTAAATCCAACACAGATTTTACTTCTATTTCCTGTCCAGCTGTCTTTTTAATGCACTCTTGATTCATAGACAAAACTTGAACCACACCTGATCCGATATTTCCATAACCTAATACTGCTACCTTAATCATTTTATCCTCCTCAATTACTAGTCTAAACTTTTATGGTTTTTCATAATATACTCGAATGGGATTATAAATTCAAATAGAATTTTACTGCTCAAACAGATTATTCCCTAGCAAGTATTTTCAAATAATGAACCCACGGCAAATTTTCAATTCCCTGCAACATTTCTGAAACATCTTTTGAACTACTTAATATATCTACGCTTAAAGTCAATGAGGCTACTCCATTAATTGGAATCGTTTGATGAATCGTTAGTATATTTGTATAATATTCCGCTACTTTTTGCAGTACAGTCAATAATGCTCCTGGTTCATCTTCCATCTGCAACATAAATGTAATTGTCTTTCCTCTTACATTGTCATGAAATGGAAAAATATCATCTTTATACTTATAAAAAGAACTTCGGCTGATTCCGACTGCCTCTGTAGCATCGTGAATCGTTTCTACTTGCTCCGACTCCAGCAATTTCTTTGCCTTGACCACATTTAAGAGTACTTGCGGCAAAGCTCTTTGCTTTACTACATAATATTGGTTTTCATCCATTTCCCCATATCCTTTCCATTTGTTCGTCCAACAAATACATTTGTATTCACTCAAAAGATATTAGCACAATTTTTTAAAAAAAGCAAGCCCCGATAGCAAAATAACCTCTATCTTGTGCAAACACAGTATGACGGGCTCATTGCACAAAAATAAGGTTACTGCAAACAGTTCACAGTAACCTTATCCATTTTCTATTCTTCCACTTCAGCGGCTCCAGTACTCTGCCATTTCAAGTACGCATTAATAAATAAATCAATATCTCCATCCAAAACTGCTGCCGCATTTCCACTTTCTGCTCCAGTTCTATGATCTTTAATCATTGTATACGGCTGGAGTACATAGGAACGAATTTGGTTTCCCCATCCGATTTCTTTGACTTCACCTCGAATATCGGATACTTTTTCTGCATTTTCCTGCTGTTTTAACATATACAGCTTTGCCTTTAGCATCTGCATTGCCTTATCTTTATTCTGAAATTGAGAACGTTCATTTTGGCATTGTACTACAATTCCAGTTGGAATATGGGTAATACGGATGGCAGAAGAAGTTTTATTAATATGCTGTCCACCCGCTCCACTAGAACGATAGGTATCAATTCTTAAATCATCTTCATTAATCTCAACGTCCAAATCTTCCTCAATTTCAGGCATAACATCACAAGAGACAAAAGAAGTCTGTCTCTTACCAGCTGCATTAAATGGAGAAATACGCACAAGACGATGAACGCCTCGTTCTGATTTTAAATATCCAAACGCATTCTCACCATTAATCTGAATCGTAACCGATTTAATTCCAGCTTCTTCTCCATCTAGATAGTCCAATACTTCTACCGAGTATCCTTTTTTCTCTGCCCAACGGCAATACATACGATACAACATACTTGCCCAATCACAGGATTCTGTACCTCCTGCTCCTGCATTGAGACGTAAAATTGCATTGTTTTTGTCATACTCTCCAGAAAGCAATGTACTAATTCGCATTTCCTCTAATTTGTTTGTAAATTGATGAAGCATTTCTTCGATTTCTGGAATTACTTCTGGATCATTTTCCTCATATCCCATATCAATCAGAATCTGTATTTCTTCATATTGATTTTCCAATGCTTCAAATGCTTTTACGGTATCTTGAAGATTTTTTAACTCTTTTGTAATCTTTTGTGATTCCTCTGGATTGTCCCAAAAAGACGGCTCTTCCATATGACGTTCCAGTTCTGTAATTTTTTCCTTTTTCGCTGCTAAGCTAAAGTGAATCCCTCAATTCATACAGCGGCTTTTCATAGGTAGACAGTGTATATTTATACTGATCTAATTCTACCACGAATCTTCACCTCTTTCTATTATTTTATTTCTCCACAAATCTTATTTGTCTGCAAAACGTCCACAGCACTGTTTATACTTCTTTCCAGAACCACATGGACATGGATCATTTGGATAAATCTTATCTGCGGTACGTTTCTTTGGCATATTCGCAGTAGAGTCATCCTTATTGGTTCCTGTTACTTTTGCTACTTGTTCTCGTTCTGCATTCTTTTGTTCAATTCTGGCATGGAGTAATAGACGTACTGTTGTCTCTCTCACGCTTGCCATCATCGCATTGAACATATCATAACCTGCCATTTTATATTCTACCAATGGATCTCTTTGACCATATGCCTGTAATCCAATTCCTTGACGCAATTGATCCATATCATCAATATGATCCATCCATTTCTGGTCAATGACCTTCAATAAAATCACTCGCTCTAATTCACGAATTTGTTCTGGCTGGAATTCTGCTTCTTTCTTCTCATAAAGCTTCACTGCTTCCTCTTTCAGGATTTGTTTCAGTTTTGCTTTTGTCATGCGCTTTTTATCGTCATCTGAAATCTCAATTCGTTCAAATGGAACAATTGGCAGTAACGTTCGTTCTAATTCTCCCAAATTCCATTCCTCTACCGACTGATCGTCTGAAATACATTGATCGATTGTATTCTCTGTAATATCCGTTACCATCTTAAATACAACATCACGCATACTGTCACCATCCAATACACGACGACGCTCTTTATAAATAATTTCTCTCTGTTCATTCATAACTTCGTCATATTTTAACAGATTTTCACGAATACCATAGTTGTTTCCTTCGATCTTTTTCTGTGCCTTCTCAATTGCAGAGGAAAGCATTTTATGTTCAATCTGTTCTCCCTCTTCCACTCCCAATGCATTAAATACATTAATGATCTTTTCCGAGCCAAACAAACGCATTAAATCATCTTCCAGGGAAATATAGAAACGAGATTCTCCAGGATCTCCCTGACGTCCAGAACGACCTCTCAACTGATTGTCAATACGTCTTGATTCATGACGTTCTGTACCAATAATTTTAAGACCGCCTAATTCTCTTGCCTGATCATCCAACTTAATATCTGTACCACGACCAGCCATATTAGTAGCAATCGTAACTGCTTTATGAATACCAGCATCTGCTACAATTTCAGCCTCTAATTCATGGAACTTTGCATTTAACACTTTATGTGGAATTCCCTGACGCTGCAACATTTTACTTAACATTTCTGAAGTTTCAATCGTAATCGTACCAACCAAAACTGGCTGCCCTTTTTGATAGGTTTCCACTACATCTTTTACAACTGCATTAAACTTTTCTTTCTTCGTTTTATATACAGCATCTTGGTGATCGGTACGAATAACTGGACGATTCGTAGGAATTTCTACTACATCCATACCATAAATATTACGGAATTCTTTCTCTTCTGTTAATGCAGTACCCGTCATACCACTCTTCTTTTCATATTTATTAAAGAAATTTTGGAATGTAATCGTAGCTAATGTCTTACTTTCTCTCTTTACTTTTACATGCTCTTTTGCCTCAATTGCCTGGTGCAATCCATCGGAATAACGACGTCCTGGCATGATACGTCCTGTAAATTCATCTACAATTAAAACTTGATCATCTTTTACAACATAATCTTTGTCTTTTGCCATTAAATAATTCGCACGAAGAGCTAAAATAATATTATGCTGGATCTCCAAATTTTGCGGATCAGCCAAATTCTCAATATTAAAATATTCTTCTACCTTATGAACGCCTTCTTCTGTTAAATTAACAACTTTATCTTTCTCATTAACAATAAAGTCTCCTGATTCTTCAATCTCTTCTCCCATAATTGCGTTCATCTTAGAGAATTCGCCACTTTCTTCTCCTCGCTCTAAACGCTTAGCAAGAATATCACAAACTTCATAAAGTTTGGTCGATTTTCCACTCTGTCCAGAAATAATCAACGGTGTTCTAGCCTCATCAATCAAAATGGAGTCAACCTCATCAATAATTGCATAATGCAAATCTCGAAGTACCATCTGTTCTTTATAAATAACCATGTTATCACGCAGATAATCGAATCCTAATTCATTATTCGTTACATACGTAATATCACATGCATAAGCAGCTCTTCTTTCATCATTATCCATGCTGTTCAATACAACACCAACGGTTAATCCTAAAAATCGATGTACCTGTCCCATCCATTCCGCATCACGCTGTGCCAAA
>DVHN01000029.1 GCA_018712075.1 Candidatus Fimimorpha faecalis | reverse complement strand
TACCGTCTCATACACATTAATATATTCACTTCCAATTTTTGTGATTGGATGTTTCCCTAATCGATTCAAAAAGTACCTAATCTTATTATCATTTAGAATCTTTAAAACATCTTTATGAATAATACTAAATAAATATCGATCTTCTGCTTTTGTACCTCTTAAAATAATTTGGATATTTCCTAACTCTCTTGTTTTTTCACTTAATACCGTATTCATAATTCTCGCAAACCATGCTGGGTATTTTTCATTATCTTGCTTCTCTTTTTCCTGTTCAATTCTACTATTTTTACGATTATTTCCAATCAACTCCTTAACATTTTTATTTGTATTTACAAACAAAAATTTATCTCCAATTAATTGAAATCCCAGTGGACTTAATGCATACAAAAATGTACAGACAGGACATAAAAAAGCATCTACTTTACAATTCCAGAAAGCTGATTTTTTTCTAGCCAAGTCATCCGCCATTTCCTTCATAAACGCAATGGAAACTTTTTCTTTGGAATCCATAGGATTGGCACACTCAATGCATAATTCTTTGGATTTGCTATGATCCTTACTCCAAAACTGTTTTAATGGAATAACAAACTCTTTTTCAAACAATTCTTTCATGTCTTTTTTGGCATTTGCTCTTAGAAGAAAACATTTTCCATCCCAAAATCGATTAATATAATTGTATACAATACTTTTCATACAAAAAGTTTCTCTACACAATGGTTGAATTAGAAAATCATATAATTCTCTTAAACGTCCTTCTAATTCATTTAAAGACATCTTATCTTTCAATTTCTCTTTTTTCAACTTATTATATATTTCTGGATGAGAAATTTTATTTTTTATATTTTCAAATCCAGCCTGATAACTGTTAGAAAGTAGTTTATCATTAATAAATTTTAAGTCTTCTTTTTCCGTTTTATCTGGTTTCCATGTTTCTTCTTCTAACTTTTTTAAATTAATTTGTATCTTTTCCAAGACAGTCTGATACACAGTTGACTCTCCAAAATACCTCACTGATGCCTGAAAATACATATCGGTCCAATCTGCATTTAATGCAAATTCTTTTTCTATCCAAAAAGCTTGGTTGTCTTCCGATATTCCATAATCTCTGTTTTCTATAGCATCTGAAATGTCCAATAAATATTTTATTCCAACAATTCCAGCATTTTTCAAAAAATCGCCAGATAAAATTTCAAATCTGTCCAATTTCCTTCCTCCTTCCTATGAGACAATTTCAAACTTTCCATGTCCCTCTGATCTTCTAACCCCCATTCCTGAAAGATATAATACGTTTAATAATTCTGGATTTCCTTTTATTTTGTAAACTCCCAGACTAGCATCCGTATTTCTTCCAAAAACTGGCACAACTACTTTTTTCCCTTTTACTACCTCAATTGAAAAACCGTCCGTTGAAAGATTCATTCCAAGTTTTTCTAGAAATATTTCTACATTTTCTTTTAAGACTTTACTAAATTCTGAATCTTGATAAGAATAGTATACATCCGTATTATCCTCTGAACAATGTCTCCGAACTAATAATGCTCCTTGCATTTTTACTACTATTTCTGAATCTGTTATTTTGTCTCTTTTCTGCGTCTGAATAGAAATTAGGTTCATAGAATTCTGATTCATAGAATATTTTTTAAATTTCATTAATTTAAACGCATTCAAAAATTGAATCAGCTGTCCCAAATTAACATCAGAGAAAAAAACACAAAACCTATTTTGACTTAACACAATATTTTCTTCTTGAAAATGTGCACCTGGTAGATAACAACTGTATGTAAATGTTTTTAAAATAGACTTCGATTTATCATACAGACAATTAAAGAATTCTTGAGAATAATTTTCCGCTGCCGCTTTAAAGAAACTAATTATCAGACGATCTAATTCTCTCGGTAATATATTATTCTCTGTTTGAAAAGTTAATTTTAACTGATACATAATGTAGTACCTCCCATTTGAACTTTCATGTCTATTTTGGACATTACCATGATATAAAACTGTTTCTATTACTTGAGATATGTTTATTATGTCACTTTCCCAACAATTGCCAGTTATCAAAATTAATTTAACAGGGGTTATTTTTTTAATATATAAGCTATATTACATGTAATTTTTTTAATAAAAAATCAATACTTATAAAACAGGAAAATATCTTATATACTAAATATAATCTAAACATATTGGAATGTTAATATTAATTTAATTTTAATCATACTATATAATAGATACATTTTGGAATGTCATGTAAACATAAATTCATATTTTTAAGGTCAGCAAATCAGCTGACTTTTTTACATTGTTTTTATGTCCAAGCATTTAAATAATAATAACTTCTTCTTCCGTCCGTTTCATTGCAGCTCCTAAACATGTTACTTCACCACTTCCTTGTAAACGATAAATTCTAATATCATCCTCTGATTTTATTACATGTTGAATATCTTGAATCATAGACTTATAAATTCTTTTCGTTAACATCGCTTCAAAAGCAGATCTCTGTACTCGAAATCCATATTGTTCTAACTTTTTCGCTAATATTAACCGTCTCTTATTGTCTGAAATATCATAAATGATTAAAATAAGATTTTTCTTCTCTTTTTTAATTAATTCTGTATCGAATATATAATTTTCAAATAACTGTTCTTTCATAACTAACTCACCTTATTATGATCGGATGATATAGGCTTAAATCTCTTTTCTCTACTACCGTTACAAGAGAATGAACCTGTTCCCATATCGCTCTGCGATAACTAATTCGTCCTTCTATTCCAGATAAATATTGAATATCTTTCCTCATTTTCTTTTCATACTTATTTAGAAAGATGCGCAATCCTTCTTTATCTAAAAATATTCCTGGCTTTCCTTCCTCTCTCCAGAAAGCTTGGATGGATATCTCCTTTCCTACAACTAAACTCATAATTGTAGAATCAATTAAAGTAGCTCTCCATTCTTCCATTAAATCACTCGCCAACGTTGGATGTCTTTCTTGATCAGCATGCATAAATCCAGCATACACATTTAATCCATTATTCTCTACTTCTCCATAAATCTCATACATCAAAAGTGTATATCCAAGACTTAGCATAGAATTAAACTCATCTTTTGGAGGTCTGCGACTTCTCCCCACAAATTGAAATTCTTTTGGAACTAATTTTGATAAACCTGAAAAATAATAACGTGACGCAGCTCCCTCATATCCCATTGTCTGTTCTATTGAATTACAATGTGGAATTTTTTGCTCATAACGCTGCATTGATGAAACAATTTCACTCAAATCAACTGAGCTATTTCTTGTATAACGTCGCAACATTACAATTTGATTATGAATCTTAGCTTTTATTACCTTCTTCGTAAATTCCAACCGAAACTCTTTATCCTCCGATAATGCAATTTGTTTCTTTTGTCGAATAATATTCGTGTTATTGGTAGAATGTAGCCTCCCAAAATATGCACCCGACATAGAAAAATAGCTAACAGGAATTCCTTTTATTAAACATTCCCTTGTACAAGCAATCGTCATTGTCACATTTCCAAATAATGCCACTGCCTCCAACGTTTCCTTCGGAATTTTAGTAATACATCCATCTTTTGTTTTTACAACAAAGTATCCTCCCTCAATCCCCATTACTGCACCTGGTTCACATACATACAAATAACTAATATTAACCACTCCTATCTGTTAAATTATTCATTCTCTTTCATGATCTTCTTTTCTTACCTAATACAATTTATCGAAGTTGTCAAATAATTTGTTTCTATCCCCTTTCAGTTTTTTTCTTAACGAAAGTAGCAATTTATACAAAAGTATCAACGCAAGAGTTTCCGTTCCCTTTCGGGGTTCTCTTTTCTTAACATGAAGCCAAGATTCTTAAAAACGGAATCTTAAAGTTTCCGTCCCCTTTCGGGGTTTTCTTTTCTTAACAGGACTTTGTCCTGAATGTTATGAAAAATGGAGGGAAGAGTTTCCGTCCCCTTTCGGGGTTTTCTTTTCTTAACGAAAAGAACAGACATTATGGAGAAAGCAACGATTGTGTTTCCGTCCCCTTTCGGGGTTTTCTTTTCTTAACAGAGTCTGCGAGTTTGAGGAAAGAAATGGGTTTCCGTCCCCTTTCGGGGTTCTCTTTTCTTAACTAGAAAGCCTGAATAATTACACTGCTGCCTGCCGCAGGTTTCCGTCCCCTTTCGGGGTTTTCTTTTCTTAACA
>DVHN01000028.1 GCA_018712075.1 Candidatus Fimimorpha faecalis | reverse complement strand
GGGTAAGTACAGCGAACGGTTTTACCGTGAGCTGTACGGAATCGCATATCGAGTAGGTAGATGAAATCTTCCTTACTCGATTAAATATATAGTGAAAATCAGGAATGAATTGTCCTTTTTCATAATAAAGTAGAAAAAAAGATATCATTAAGGGATAATGGATTGTGTTAAATATTTTATGGGCTGCAATGATGATTATTGGAGTTGGATGGGGAATGGCGACAGGTAGAATGGAAGCGGTGACAAATGGGGCATTGGACTCTGCAAAAGAGGCGGTTACTCTTTGTATTACAATGCTTGGCGTAATGTCACTATGGACTGGATTAATGGAAGTTGCCAGACAAGGAAAGCTAATTCAAAAATTGACAAATTTAATTGCACCGTTTGTAAATTGGATGTTCCCCGATATACCGAATGGACATTGTGCAAAAGAACATATTACAACGAATATCATAGCCAATATTTTAGGACTTGGATGGGCTGCGACTCCAGCTGGATTAAAAGCAATGGAAAGCTTACAAGAATTAAATAAAACAGAAAGAGAAGGAGTAGAACAATACAGTACCGTTGCCAGTGATGCAATGTGTACACTCTTGATACTAAATATTTCGTCTTTACAATTGATTCCTGTTAATATGATTGCATATCGGGCGCAGTACGGATCGGTCAATCCAGCAGGAATTATCGGTCCAGCAATGATTGCTACATTGATTAGTACAATAGTAGGGGTGATATTTTGCAAAATAATGGGAAGAAAACGATGATGGAATCGGTTATTTAGGAGGTAACGATGAATATTCTCTTATATATTTCTAATATGATGATTCCGCTCTTAATTTTTTATGTAATTATGCATGGAGTATTACAAAAAGTTCATGTGTATGATGTCTTTGTGGATGGAGCAAAAGATGGATTAAAAACGGTAGTGGAAATTTTACCTACATTAATTGGTTTGATGGTTGCGGTTGGAGTATTGCGTGCAAGTGGATTTTTAGATTTCCTTTCTCAATTATTGAAATCTCCATCTGAAGCAATTGGATTTCCGTCCGACTTGATTCCAATGACATTGGTGAGAATGTTTTCTTCCTCTGCTGCCACGGGATTAGTATTGGATCTTTTTCGTACATATGGTACGGATTCATTGATTGGAAAAATTGCTTCTATTAGTATGAGCTGTACGGAGACAATCTTTTATACAATGAGTGTTTATTTTATGGCAGCTAAAGTAACGAAAACACGCTATACACTTCCAGGAGCGTTGCTTACGACGCTAGTTGGAGTGGCAGCCAGTGTCGTGCTAGCAAATATGATGTGAGAATTAAGAAGGAACTGGAAATTTGTATAAATTTACTTTCTATTTTCCTCTAAAAATGTTATAATGAAAAAGATGAAAATTTCAGAGCCGGAGAACACTCCGGCTTTCAACGATTAGATAAAGATGTAACAATAATAGAAATGAGGGAATTTATGAGTAAAAGGATAAGAAAAGAACTAACAGCTAAGATTCCTCGTCTCAAAGGTAGTTTTCGTGAATATATGAGCTGGCCATTATTTTTAGCCCCATTATTAATTGCTATGAATTTGATCATTTATTTTGTAGATATGAAGGCAGGAACGATTATGACGGTCTTTATTATGATCTACATTACGGCGGCAATTGGAATTTATCAATATTATCGAAAGCAGCTGCATTGTGATTTGATGAATTATGCTTCCAATTATGCTCAGTTACAAAAACGTTTGTTGGATAGCATGACGGTTCCTTATGCAATGGCAGATAATGCGGGAAGAATTGCGTGGAGTAATAAGGAATTTCAGAAAATTATAGAGCAGGACGGAAGAGGACATCGAACATTAAATGCAATTTTTCCAGAAATCACAAGTAAAAGTTATCCAAGAGGAAACGAAGATTCCACGGTACATGTTGTGTTTTGTGGACGTAATTATCAGCTTTCGATTCGCAAAATTTTATTTTCCGATGTCAAAGATATGATTTCTATCAGAGATCAGGAACTAATAAAAGTCAGCATGTATGCAGTTTACTTATTTGATGAGACGGAGGTTTTGTATTATCAAAAGGAAATTGAGAAGGAACGTATGGTTTCTGGTTTGATTTATATGGATAATTACGAAGAGGCATTAAAAAGTGTAGAAGAGGTAAGACGTTCCTTGTTGGTAGCATTAATTGATCGTAAAATCAATAAATATGTGATTCGCTATGATGGTATTCTGAAAAAACTGGAAAAGGACAAGTACTTTGTAGTATTTAAACAGAAACATCTGGAAGAGATGAAAGAAGAACGATTTTCCTTATTGGAGGATGTGAAAACGGTTAATATTGGAAATGAAATGTCCATTACATTGAGTATTGGACTGGGAGCTGGAGGGGAAAGCTATATTCGGAATTCCGACTATGCTCGAAGCGCTATGGATATGGCGCTTGGTCGAGGCGGAGATCAAGTTGTTTTAAAAGAAAAAGACAATATCACATACTATGGGGGCAAATCTCCAACACAGGAAAAGAACACAAGGGTTCGAGCACGTGTAAAAGCACATGCACTTCGTGAGTTGATTGAAACAAAAGAAGATGTGATTATTATGGGACATCATATTAGTGATGTGGATTGTATTGGAGCGGCAATTGGAATTTATCGAGCTGCCAAAACATCGGCGAAACATGCAAGTATTGTAGCAGAGGATGTTACAAACAACGTAAAACCTTTAATGGATCGCTATCGTAATACTCCAGAATATGATGAGGATCTTTTTATTACAAAAGAGGAAGCATTGAAACGAATTCATCCAAATACGTTATTAGTTGTTGTGGATACAAATCGCCCAAATTATACGGAATCACCAGAATTGCTAAGCCGTGCTCAAAACATTGTTGTATTGGATCATCATCGTCAAACAAGAGACGTTATTGAAAATGCATTGCTTTCCTATGTGGAACCATATGCTTCTTCTACATGTGAAATGGTAGCAGAAATTTTGCAATATTATTCAGAAGATATTCGTATTAAGTCAGGGGATGCCGATGCAATTTATGCAGGAATGGTAGTAGATACGAATAATTTCTTAAATAAAACAGGGGTTCGTACATTTGAGGCAGCTGCATTTCTAAGGAGAAATGGCGCCGATGTCACGAGGGTTCGTAAAATGTTTCGAGATAATATGGAAGACTATAAAGCTAAAGCAGAAGCAATTCGAAATACAGAAGTGTTTGCAGATAGTTATGCAATTAGCATGTGCCCAAATGATACAAATGAAAGTCCAACAGTAATTGCAGCACAGACGGCGAATGAATTGCTTGGTATTCGAGGAATTAAAGCTTCGTTTGTATTGACAGATTATAATAATCAGATTTATATTAGTGGAAGGTCAATTGACGAGGTAAATGTTCAAGTGATTATGGAACGCCTTGGAGGAGGAGGTCATCTTTCTATGGCAGGAGCTCAGTTAAAAGGAGTAACGATGGAAGAAGCAATTGCTAGATTGAAGGATGTAATAACGGAATCCATTCGCCTTAAATAAGAAAGAAATTTAAGAAAGGAGAACACCAATTTGGGTGTAAGATTATGGAAATTATTTTATTAGAGGATGTAAAGACCCTAGGTAAAAAGGGACAGAAAGTAAAAGTGAATGATGGATATGCAAGAAATTATATTATTCCAAAGAAACTTGGAATTGAAGCAACGGCTAAGAATTTAAATGATTTGAAATTAAAAAAAGCGAATGAAGAAAAGATTGCAGCTCGAAAGTTAGAAGAAGCAAAACAGCTTGCAACTCAAATTGCTCAAAAACCAGTAGTGATAGCAGTTAAGACAGGAGAAGGTGGAAAACTATTTGGTTCTGTTTCTACAAAGGAAATTGCCCTAGAGTGTACAAAACAACTTGGACTTTCTATTGATAAGAAGAAAATGCAGCTGTCAGAGCCAATTAAAACACTTGGAACTACGATTGTACCAGTGAAACTTCACAAAGATGTTACAGCAGAGCTGACAGTAAAAGTAACCGAATTATAACAATCACCTTCCTTTTGAATCCAATGAAATAAGGAGAAATGGAATGGAAGAGGCGCTTTTAAAAAGAGTACTGCCTCATAGTATTGAGGCAGAACAGTCTGTAATTGGTTCTATGCTTTTGGAAAAAGAAGCAATTGTTGCAGCATCAGAAATTGTCCATGCAGAGGATTTCTATCAGAGGCAATATGGAATCATATTTGAAGCAATCATGGAGTTGTACAATGAAGGAAAGCCAACGGATCTCGTTACCTTGCAAAATCGTTTGAAATCCAAAGATGTACCTCCAGAGATGTGTGAAGTAGATTTTATGCGTGAGTTGCTGGAGGCAGTACCAATTTCTGCAAACGTTCGTTATTATGCTGAAATTGTTTATGAAAAAGCTTTACTGCGTCGTTTAATTAAGGTAAACGAAGAAATTGCAAATCGTTGTTATATTGGAAAAGATAAAACAGAAGATATTTTAGAAGATACAGAGAAAGAAATTTTTCGTCTGCTCCAAAATCGAAATACAAGTGATTATGTTCCAATTCGGGATGTTGTTATCAATGTGGTAAATAAAATTGAACAAGCATCCAAAAACAAGAGTTCGGTTACGGGTATTCCGACAGGATTTTCTGATCTGGATTGGAAAACATCTGGAATGCAGCCATCAGATCTTATTTTAATTGCAGCACGTCCTTCTATGGGAAAGACTGCTTTTGTATTAAATTTAGCGCAAAATATGGCAATTCGTCATGATTATACGACTGCTATCTTTAGCTTGGAAATGTCAAAAGAACAGCTTGTCAATCGAATGCTTTCTATGGAATCAAGAGTAGACAGTCAAACGCTAAGAACAGGAAATTTATCCGATAATGATTGGGATCAAGTAGTGGAAAGTTCTGGGATTATTGCGAATTCTAAACTGATTATTGATGATACTCCAGGTATTTCAATTGGAGAATTACGTTCCAAATGTAGAAAATATAAATTAGAGTTTGATTTAAAAGTAGTAATTATTGATTATTTGCAGTTAATGTCAGGAAGTGGGACAAGAGCTTCGGATAATCGCCAGCAGGAAATTTCAGAGATTTCTCGTTCATTAAAAGCGCTTGCAAGAGAACTTCAAGTACCCGTAATTGCTTTGTCGCAGTTATCTCGTGCCTGTGAGTCTAGAACCGATCATCGGCCAATGCTTTCTGATTTACGTGAGTCAGGAGCCATTGAGCAGGATGCCGATGTTGTTATGTTTTTATATCGAGATGAGTACTATAATAAAGATTCTGAGATGAAAAATATCGCAGAAGTTATTATTGCAAAACAGCGTAATGGTCCAATTGGAACGGTGGAACTAGTATGGCTTCCAAACTATTCTAAATTTGGAAATAAAGAACCAGCATAAAACGGAACATCTGTGAGAGTTTTCATTTTTGTATTACAATAAATAATCCCTCACCCCAAGCAGCAACGCAACATTGGGAGAGGGATTATTTGTTTATATAGAACTATAAATTGGACATATTACTTTTTAAAGTAATAAATCATAGATTCGTATGGACGCAATGTGGAAGCATCACTAGAATCATTATAATTGGAAATCAATAATTGATGATCTGCTGGTATTTCAATAGGAAGATCAATGGTTCGTGTAATATTATGGAAATTACAAATTATGAATAAAACTTCATCTTCAAATGTACGCGTATAAGCCATAATATCAGGATCTTCTTTTAAGTAAAGTTGAAACTGTCCATTTATAAATATGGAATATTCTTTTCTAAGCTGTATTAGCTTTTGGTAATAGTAAAAGATGGAATCAGGATCTTGCAGCTGTGATTCCGCATTAATTTGTATATAATTTGGGTTAATCCGAATCCAAGGTTTGGTAGTAGAAAATCCAGCATAATCGCTGGCACTCCATTGCATTGGAGTACGTGCATTATCACGACTCTTTACATGAATGGATTTCATGATATCTTCTTTCTTGTATCCTTTTTCTAAGCGTTCATGATAGAGGTTAACGGTTTCAATATCTCGGTAGTCTTGGATATCATAACAAATATTCGTCATGCCCAGTTCTTCTCCCTGGTAAATATAAGGAGTACCTTGCATTCCATGCAGCAAGGTTGCAAGCATTTTAGCAGACTTTACTCGATATTCGTTATCATTTCCCCAACGAGATACAATTCTTGGAAGATCATGGTTGTCCCAGAATAGACTATTCCATCCACAGCCATATAATTGTGTCTGCCATTTTTCAAAAATACCTTTTAACTTGATAAAATCAAGAGGAGCCAAATCCCATTTTTCTTTTCCTTCTTGCTGGTCTAACCCAATATGTTCAAATTGAAATACCATTGAAAATTCACTGCCATCAGGATTGCTATAAAGTTTCGCATTCTCGGTATTAGCGCCCCAGGCTTCTCCAACTGTAATTAAATCCCCTTTTTGAAACGTTTCTCGACTCAGTTCCTGAATAAATTCATGGAGATGTGGACCGTTTGCAGTAATTTTTAAATCAGGTTCTTTTGCAATTTGGTCGATAACATCCAATCGGAATCCTCCAACTCCACGATCCATCCACCATAAAATCATATCATAAATTTCACGGCGTACTTTAGGATTCTCCCAATTCAAGTCAGGTTGTTTGACAGAAAATTGATGGAAATAATACTGTTGTAATTCAGGAACCCATTCCCATGCAGATCCTCCAAAGGCCGCAAGCAGATCATTTGGTTTTTTATCAGGAGTTCCATCTTTCCATATATAATAATCATGGTATGGGTTCGTTTTGCTTTTTTTAGCTTCTAAAAACCAACGATGTTCATCGGAAGAATGATTGAGAACGAGATCCATGATGATTCGGATATTATGCTGTTTAGCAGTTTGGATCAGCTGATCCATATCCTCAAGTGTTCCGAACATAGGATCAATATCTTGGTAATCCGAGATATCGTATCCATTATCATCTTGAGGAGAACGACAAACTGGAGAAAGCCATATCGCATCAATTCCAAGTTTTTCTAAATAAGGAAGCCGTTGGATAATTCCCTGAAGATCTCCAATTCCGTCGTTATTACTATCCTGAAAACTTCTAGGATAGATTTGATAAATAACGGCATTCTTCCACCAAGGTAAGTTAGATGTTTTTGTAATAATTGTCTGCATAGAATTTATACCTTTCTTTTTATTATCGTGATGTGTAAAAAGAAGTTCCAATGAAGGAGCCTCAAAGAGTTACATCTTTATTATAAAAAATATTAAGAAGTCTGTATATAATATTTTTAAAAATTTATGTTATTTTTTTCAGAACTTCTAATATAGGACAGAAAAGCGTAATCAATATAAGAAAATTCATTAAGATTATAAATCTTTCATTACAGTAATTGCATTGGAAGGAAGAATACAGTCAAAATGTTCTTTGTAATAAGCTTCTGTAGCAGAAGCTTGTTGTTCTTTTGTTCCATATTCGGACAAAATATTACAGATACGATTGAATACTTCTGGTTCCATATCAGATTTATGAATAACGAGATAATAACGATTTTGCTTTATATCCTTATAAAGACTACTGTCCCCTGTATAGAAATCAGCGACAACACGGGAGGCAGCAGAAACCTCATCTAAATTGGAAAAAGAATAAATACGATACAAATTATTCGTTGCTTCCAAAGTAGGATTTTTTTCCTCATGAATTAAATCCTTTAAGTCATCAGAGTCCTTCTCTGAATGATCTGAGAAAAGGCTTAAAATATCATCCGCTCTAGGGAGAGAAGAAGAGAATGGATATTCTGGAATATCTAAGTCAATGTCTTCTACATTAAATGGTGAAAATTTGGAAAATCTGGTATCTAATTCTTCAGGATCTTCAATTTTAGTTACAAGTAATATAAGACTGTCATCGGATAAAGGAATTGCTTCAATCATGAGAGGAACATTTTCAACGTTAAAGTCCAACTCATAGGAAGCTTGAGTTAACATTTCACGAAAAAGGCTGCGAGCATTTTCACTGCCATATGTTAACTCATCTATATCAATATGATGATTAGACAAATCGGTACTAGTTAAAGTACAACGGATCTGTGTATCGCTTAATCGTTCTAATCGCATAAAATCACATCCTTTCTATGGCTCCAGTATATCGTACAATAAGAAAGAAGTAAATAGATAATCGTTGATTTTCTAAGTTTTATCTGATTTTTGTATTGGAAATATAAGGAAGTAAAATTGTCTGAAATCGTTTCAGTTCTTCTTGGGAAAATCCATGTAAATTAGGAGATAATACATAATCAGAAGAAACAAAATTTTGTAAATAATAATTGCGTGCTCCATGAAGCCATTCTCCAATGGAAATAAAATCGGAGTCCGTATGAAATTCCTTTACTACTGTAGTTCGAAATTCATAAGGAATGGAATCTTGAAGTAAAAACTGAATGCTCTCTTCAATTGCATCTAGATCAAGAGAAGCAATTCCAGCCGTTTTGCAGTAATGTTTTTTCGAATTTTTGATATCCATCGCCACATAATCAATAAGCCCATCATGGACTAATTGCTTTAAATGCTCTGGAAAACAACCGTTTGTATCCAGTTTAATAGTATATCCAAGATTGCGAAATTGCTTCAAGTACAACGATAAATCTTCGTGTAAAAGTGGTTCGCCGCCAGAAATGCAAATGCCATCTAAAATGGAACTTCGTTTTTGAAGAAAGTCGAATATATGATCAAAATTTAATGGTTCTGGATATAAGTTAGGAACGACTAGTTCACTATTTTGGCAAAAAGGGCATCGAAGGTTACAACCACCTGTAAATAAGGTACAGGCTACTTTCTCAGGATAATCTAATAGAGTAAGCTTTTGTAATCCATAAAAAAACATAAAATTGGACCTGCTGTAAGAAAAGAGAATGGAAGCATCTATATCATAACAATACATTGCAATTTCCGATTGGGAAACACAGCAGATCCTGACCCTCCTTTACTTTATAAAATAATATGCAAGGTAAAGTTTAACGTTTCACATAAATGAAATACCATCTCGAAAGATAAATTCATATGGCAGTTTTCTATTTTAGAAAGTGTGACAGGTGAAATACCTAAAAAGTCAGCCATAGATTTTTGGGACATATTATGTTCGAGTCGGTATGTAAGGAGACGAAACGCAAAATGCTTCTGAAAATCTGAAAAATTGGTAAATTCCATTGGTGTAGTTCTATGAAAAGATGGATTCAAATTTTCCATAATATGATCAAGTCACCTCTTAGTTACTAAGATAAAGTAGATGAATTAGAATTTTTGAAATAGTTTAAAATTCCATTGCAAATACTTTGGGCAATTTTTTGTTGGTAATCGGAAGTAGTAAGTAAATCAGCCTCTTCTGGATTACTTAGAAATCCACACTCGCAAATAACTGAAACAATGGGGGAGTGTACCAAAATATAATAATCTTTATTGGCTTTGATGCTCCGAGTATTGCGATCGCCTAATGCATAATCAAAACCATCTTGAATTGCCTGGGCAAGTTGTTCTCCCTGATCAGAGCTAGTATAGTAAAATACTTGTGCTCCAGAAACGGAGGACTTACTATAGCTGTTTTGATGAATGCTAACGACAATATCTGCATCCACATCCGTCATCATCTGAATACGGGCTTTCATATCTGCCAATTTTTTATTTGAATCGGTTTCTTGATAAAGACCTTTATCTGTATCACGAGTTAGAAGGGCATTGATTCCAGCTTCTCTTAAAAGAGATTGAAGACGCAGTGAAATCTGCAAGTTGATATCCTTTTCCAATGCTCCATTTACACCTACTTTGCCAGAATCAGCACCTCCATGACCCACATCAATTAAAACAGTAATCGGATCAGTGGCTGCGGATTGAATCATTTGAGCACTTTCTCGAGGAAGAAAAAATGCTCCTGCAAGTAGTAGTATTGTCATAGTAAATTCTAGAAAACCTTTCTTTTTCATAAAATAAAAATATTCCTTCTGTTTTTATTTATTCTATGCGGATTAAAAACGGAAAAGAAGAGAAAACAATATAGGAGCAAATTTTAATGAAGGAAAAGCAGGAATGGCAGACAATGAGCATCAAGCGTCTGAGAGTGAGCGTATTTTGCTGAAAATATGCACTGTGAATCTATTATATATAATATAGGAAAAGTCTGATACAGCATGATTGAAAATTTTAAATTCGTGTATGGAGCCAAATTAGAATAGTAATGTTTTCATTTGGCTATAAATAAGTTTTCTGGCATTTTCCCCTATGCCAGAAGGAATCTCTCTCGTCAACATTCTATATTTTTCAATCTATAACAATACAACATTCCACTTTCTCTGAAGTATTGTGCTAATAGTGACATAAGACCTTCAATGCAGGAGAAGAAGAAATCTTAATATATTATTATTTCCCATTTTTCCTTATTATATAATTCTAAATCCGATATCGCAGGCAATTTGATAACTGTACCCCAGTAAGGTTCGGAAGTTCGATTTAGAATTAGGTAAGAATCACAGATGAAAGAGCGAGATTTTTATAGGATCATGTCTGCCATTCATAAGAGTCATATCTGAAACCCAGAAAAGATATAACTCTAATCCCTCTGGAATAGTTTCCAGATAAAGATAGAGTAAAACAAAGAAGAAAATTTTTCAATAGAAATTTCAATAAAAATCTGTAAAAAAATAAAAAAATGACGGGATAAAATACATATTGTGTAAAAAATAATAAAAATATACACAATATGCCTAGAAGAGGATAAAAATAAGAAAAAATATTGTCCTAAAAAATAAAAAAAGTAGTTGACAAGCAATTAGAGTAGTGGTATAGTAATGAGCGTTGCTTAAAAGAAATAGGATTTATATTTTGAATAAATGGTTATTAAAAAAAATATAAAAAAAGGCTTGACAAGCAATAAATGATATGATAGAATATCGACTGTTGCGAAAAAAGCAACAAACCAGAAAAAATAAAAAGTTTGAAAAACTTGAAAAAAGTGCTTGACAAACAAAAATAAGTATGGTAAGATAATCAAGTCGCTGTTGAGTGACAAAAACGGACATTGATAACGAAATAGTATAACCAACCCTGAAAAATTCTAAGAGAATAATTCAGAA
>DVHN01000027.1 GCA_018712075.1 Candidatus Fimimorpha faecalis | reverse complement strand
CTACACCCTTAGCAGGGGCGCCTCTTCAGCCACTTGAGTATTTCTCCATGATTTAATTTCTTAATATGATACGTTTTTACAACGTAAGATTGATTATATAGTATCTTCTTGTTCTTGTCAACCCTTTTTTTGAATTTTTTCACTAATTATTTTTTATCAATGTTTTATCGTAAGAAAAACGGACATTCCTTCCTTATAATATTATATTTTATGGACTGTCCGCTTTATCTTTCCTATTTTATTTTTTTCTAATTACAACCCCTATTTATGTTCATTTTCATGTATTACTGTCTGAATCCTCTCCCGAACCATTTCTGCAATCTCTGTCGTCTTCATTCCCTTATATTCTTCGTATGGAATTGGTTTCAAATAATGAATCTGCACGGTCAAAGGCTTAATAGAATTGGTATCAAATGATTGATAGGAATCAATTAAAGCTACTGGAACAATTGGACATCTTGCATTTACTGCGCTTTTAAAACTTCCACCTTTAAACTCCAATAATTCATTTTTATTACGACTCCTTGTCCCTTCTGCAAAGATCAAATAATTTTTTCCTGTTTTTACTTCCTTTGTCATCTGCTGAATAACTTTGATAGAAGCCCGAACATCTTCTCTGTCTATGGATAAGCCCCTTAACAATAAACGTACTTGTTTCACTAGTACAATATTAGCAACTTCTTTTTTCATTACGATACGAAATTTCTTAGGAGAACTTTCTAAAAAAGTAAGTACATCAAATAACCCTTGATGATTCGGAAAAAAGATGAATCCATCTTGCTCAGGAATATTTTCTAATCCATGTACATCAATCTTCACACGTCCTGCCTTGTTTGCTCTTGTCGTCATATCTTTTAAAAATGCAAAGCATTTATCATCATCATATCGTTCCAAATGCCAACTATACCACCACAAACGCCAAAAATAAACAGGTGCAATATAAAATAAACGTAATATCATAAATAAGATTCGTTTCATAATTTTATTACTCCTCTCGATAATTTAATATTGCAGTTTCATATAAATTATTTCCTTGTGCATCAATTACTACAATAACTGGAAAATCTTCTACTTCTAATTTACGAATTGCCTCTGTTCCTAAATCTTCATAGGCGATAACCTCGGAACGAATGATTCTCTTAGATAGCAGTGCACCTGCTCCTCCAACAGCAGCAAAATAAATTGCCCCATTCCGAATAATTGCATCTTTCACTGCTTGGGATCGCTTTCCTTTTCCAATCATCCCACTCATCCCAAGATCCAATAATCTTGGTGTATATTTATCCATACGGCTTGCAGTCGTTGGTCCGGCAGAACCAATCGGACGTCCTTCTCGGGCTGGAGATGGTCCCATATAATAAATAATACAGTCCTTTATTTCAACTGGAAGTTCCTCCCCTCGTTCCAACGCTTCATCCATACGTTTATGCGCTGCATCTCTTGCAGTATAAATCGTTCCTGTAATATGCACATAATCCCCTGCTTTTAGATTTTTAATCTTTTCTTTTGTCAATGGAGTGTTAATATACTGATCCATCTTTCTTCCTCCTATAATATTCTCGTTACATGACGGTTTACATGACAGCAAATGTTTACGGCAACCGGAAGTCCCGCAATATGAGTTGGATATGTTTCTACATTTACAGCAAATGCTGTTTGGCTGCCTCCTAGTCCTCCTGGTCCAATCCCAAGCTTATTTATTTTTTCTAAAAGTTCTTCTTCCAATTCTTTTACCCAAGAAATCTGTGGCTTTTTATCTATATTTCTAGTTAAAGCTTTCTTAGCCAGATAGGCACATTTTTCAAACGTACCTCCAATTCCAACTCCTACTACCATTGGAGGACAGGCATTCGGTCCTGCATCTCTTACTGCCGTTAAAACTGCCTCTTTCACTCCCTCAATTCCATCGGCGGGTTTCAGCATAAACACTCGGCTCATATTCTCACTTCCAAACCCCTTAGGAGCGATAGTAATTTCCATTTGATCTCCATCCACAATATCATAATGAATGACCGCAGGAGTATTGTCTTTCGTATTCACTCTTAAAATTGGGTCCCCTACTACCGATTTTCTTAAAAATCCTTCCCGATATCCTTGACGAACCCCTTCATTTAATGCTTCTGTTAAACTTCCTCCTTCTACATGCACATCTTGTCCTAGCTTAACAAATAATACTGCCATACCCGTATCTTGACAAATTGGAATTTTGTCCTCTGCTGCAATCTGCAAATTTTCTTCCAACTGCCCTAAAATTTGGGTTCCCAATGGAGAATGTTCCTTTTTCTTGGCAGTTTCCAATGCTTTTTTCATATCGGAGGACAAAAAATGATTTGCCTCAATGCACATTTCTTTTACATTCTGAATAATTTCTGTACATAAAACTGTTCTCATAGTCTTTCCCTTCTTAAAAAATTTACTTCCAGCTCGACATTTTCATTTCATTATCTATTTATAATTAAGAGAATTCCATTCTTTTTATAGATAATTAATGTCGATTTATTATAATTTATAATATTCTAAAAATGCATCTGAATCAAGCCATATCTTAATATTTCTTCAAATTCACACTATATCTACCACATACAATTGTTTTCTTTTTTATTTTGCAGTATAATATTATCTGCATCAAGCATAAAATACAAAAATAATAAAGGAGGTTAGGTTTTTCTCTTTCAAAAAATCAGAAAACCGAAAAGACATGAAGGTATTATTAATCAATGGAAGTCCAAACAAAAATGGATGTACTTACACAGCATTATCAGAAGTAGCAAAACAGTTGGAATTAAACGGAATTGAAACAGAAATTTTTCATATTGGCGTTAAACCAGTAAGAGGATGTATTGGATGCGGTGCCTGTTCAAAAAATAACCATCGTTGTATTTTTAATGACGATACATTAAATGCTGGATTGGAAAAAGCTGCTAATGCAGATGGATTCGTATTTGGTTCCCCTGTTTACTATGCTTCTCCAAACGGCTCTATGATTTCTTTCTTGGATCGTTTTTTCTATGCTGGAAATGGAGCTGGAATATTTGCTCATAAACCAGGAGCAGCAATTGTATCCGCAAGACGTGCTGGAACAACAGCATCTTTAGATGTGCTAAATAAGTATTTTACATTTGCAAATATGCCAATCGTATCTTCCAATTATTGGAATATGGTACATGGAAATACTCCTACCGAAGTAGAACAAGATAAAGAAGGATTACAAATTATGCGTCGTATTGGTGACAATATGGCCTGGCTTCTCAAATGTATCGAAGCGGGAAAACAGGCAGGTATCCAAACACCAGAAGCTGAAGCTAAGATCAAAACAAATTTTATACGCTAATCGAAATCAAGTAGGGAAGATTTCATCTACCTACTCGATATGAGATTCCGTACAGCTCACGGTAAAACCGTTCGCTGTACTTACCC
>DVHN01000026.1 GCA_018712075.1 Candidatus Fimimorpha faecalis | reverse complement strand
TATTATTTTTTCTTTTTCTATATATATAATTTAGATTTCTTATTCTCACATTTTTTTACATTTTGTGCTAGTAAGTCCTAAATTTCATGTTATTTCTACACATTTTGTTTCTTTCCCAGCTTATATTTTTCTAGTATACTAAACTCAAGAAGGGCGTACTCAAATCTTATGAAGAAAGAAGGATTATTATGAATAATAATGAAGTTTCCGCATCACTCACTGTTGGACAACGCATAAGAAAAGAGCGTCGTTTAAGAGGAATGACGCAAGCAGAATTCAGCCATTTACTCGGTATTTCAGTTAGTTATCTCGGAGCAATTGAACGTGGTGAAAGGGGGATATCCAGCTCCGTCATGGGACTTCTACATGAACAACTTGGCTTATCTTACGATTATCTTCTCGATGGTACCACATTAAATGATTATAGTATTCAACAATATCTTAGGGAAACTCCTCATTATGGGATTCGTCATAACTTAGATGTCATTCTTGGAGCTTGTTCCAATCAAGAACTTGAAAATTGTTATGATATGCTTCATACTTATTTAATTCATAGCAGACGCAGAAAAAGGAGGAAGGGGAAAAACCCTTCCTCTGAACAATAACTATTTTTTTTCTATTGAATTATCATTGATCTGAATGCTTCCCTCTTTTAGTAATCGACCTAAGGCACGCTTAAACGCATTCTTACTCATATGCAATTCTTTTTTTATAGTCTCGGGAGCGGCCTTTTCACCAAATGGCAATACTCCGCCATATTCGTCCATCACCCGCAGAATGGTTTCTCCGTCCTCATCCATTTGCAGATAGGCCTTCTCCCGGATGCTCAGATCCAGTTTCCCATCTTCTCGTACTCTTACCACACGGGCATGAACACTGTCCCCGACATGGTAATTGTCATATAGTTCCTTTTTCGGCACTAATCCATAGTATTGATTATCTACCGCCACAAATAGACCAATTTCCAGATTGATCTGATAAATAATTCCATCCACATGATCGTCCTTTTTATATGGACTATTTGCCTTTAGTTGTTCATAAATACGCATAGTTGCACACAGCCTCTGGCTTTTATCTGCATAAAGACTAACTAGATAATGTTCTCCCTTTTTTACTGGAACAACCTGTTCTTTAAAAGGAAGGAATAAATCTTTTTCTAGTCCCCAGTCCAGGAAAGCTCCTATTTTTGTACATTCTGCAACTTCCAAAACAGCTAGCTCTCCTATCTCAAGCATCGGGTGATTTGTTGTAGCAATCATTCGATCACTAGAATCTTTGTAGATAAATACCTCCAACTGGTCTCCGACTTCCGTTCCCTCTGGTACCTGTTTCCTTGGCAGGAGCACTCCGCTGTCCTGTTCTTGTTCTCCCAAATAAATGCCAAAGTCTTTCTTTCGCAGGACTTTCAATGTCTGTACTCTACCCAGCTCGATCATAAATTTCCCCTTTCTATTGCCTTACATAATTTTTTGATAACAGATTAGTAATTCTTATTCTTAAAATTCCTAACTGCTATATTCTTTGTAACTCTCATATATAATAGGAAGTCTTCTATTATGTTCTCTTTTGTATTACCTCTAAACTTATTATTTACCTTGAGAGAAGTTCTACAATTGAGAATGGTTTTCCGTCTTCATTTTCTAATACAATCACAAATCCCCGCTGAACAGGAAAAATCACTGGTAAGATTATGTCACCAAGCTTTGCCTGTTGCCGATATTCTGCCCTCATCTGATAAATGGAAAAATCCTTAGGCAAATATTGAAGAGCCATCTTTACATACTGACCATTATTCACATGCCGATTGGTATCCAAGTGATGATACTGCACTTGAATTGGATCTTGCTTTTGGCCATCATTCGGAATCGTAATTTTCCTATTTGCATAATTCATCTCCAAAGGCTTGGCAGTTCCATAACAAGCAACAAATTCCGGCTTTATCCGCATGGGACGTCCGGTAACGGTATCAGTCAAACACCAGATTGAGTTGGCTTTTACTAAATATGCACCTGTTTCATCCATGATTGCAAAATTACGGTACCCAAATACATTACTAAAATCATATGCCTGTGTTCCAATTGTAATTTCCTGTGCAAACTTTGGAAGCTGTTCAATTACAATTTGCCAAGCCGACAACATCCATACTTGATGATTTTTCTTTAAGTATTGAATACCTATCCCCAAATCTTCTGAATGGAATGTACTACAATCCTGCATATAATTAATGATATTGTCTAACGTAATATGCCCATCCGCATCTATTTCACTATAACGGACACGAGAATGAAACGTATACATGATTCCTCTCCTTTCTGGCAATGCAGACCTTCCGCTAGCCATTTTAATATGTATTACTAGTTACTCAGTATATCATATTATTGAAAAAACTACAACAAATTCACAGTATTTCATATGATTTGATTCCATAAATTCATACCAAAAACGCAACTTCTTTGGATTATCGGGTTTATTATCCAAATTATTTTTTGTTCTAACAGTATTGCATACAAAATCATTCTTTTTCTCAAAACTATCTTTTCAAAGTTCAAATTATAAAAGCTTTTTAATTAACTTTGCATCTATCATGGTCTTCATTCTTAAATTTATCTTATATTTATAAATTTTCTTTTTTTTCTAATTTTTTTATCAAATTAACTTTTTTTATTTTTTTTCAAAAAAACTGTTGACTTTTTATTTCCTATCATATATAATGCATATTGTCTTGAAGAAGTCAAGTAAATCAAATAATTTATAGCGCTATCGCCAAATGGTAAGGCACTGGACTCTGACTCCAGCATTTCAAGGTTCGAATCCTTGTAGCGCTGCTAGAATGCTCTTAGAGATTTCTAAGAGCATTTTTCTTTTTACAAACTACTCTGTTTTCTCTACCATGGCAATAGGATAACTTCTTATAGTTCTGCCTATTATAAAAAGTTATCCTATCGAAATCAATCCTGAATCTATTCCATCACCAAAATGAAAATTAACCTTTTCTATTTTCTTTTACAATTTTCCAAATCTGAATACAAATTGTTGGTATAATCGCCATTAAACACACAAATCCAATTTGACTTACCGTCATTGGTTCTACTTCAAACATTCGTTCCAATGGTGGGAATGTTGTTACAGTTACCAATAATAAAACGCCTAATCCAAATGCCCCTGCACTATACCAGTTTTTTGAAAAACCAATTCTAAAAATAGAATGCTCACTGCGGCAATTAAATCCATGGAACAAACGAGCCAATGTTAATGTCGCAAAAGCCATCGTACTTGCTAACTTCGATCCTGAAGCTTGTAATCCACTATAATAGGACAACATCGTTACAACGGCAATCATTGCTCCTTGAATAAATAAAATGGACATAAACTGTTTACTTAAAATTCCTTCTTTTGGATCACGTGGTTTTACCGAAAGTAAGTCTTTTTCTGATGGTTCCATTCCAATTGCAATTGCTGGAAGAGAGTCTGTCAACAGGTTAATAAATAACAAGTGAACTGGAGCAAATGGAACTGGCAATGCTGCAAGAGAAGTATATAAAACGGCTAAAATTGCAGCCATATTTCCAGAAAGCAAAAATTGAATTGCATTTTTAATATTACGATATACATTACGCCCGTTTTCTACCGCCTTAATAATTGTAGCAAAATTATCATCTGCCAAAATCATAGCAGCCGCATCTTTGGAAACTTCCGTACCAGTAATTCCCATTGCCACTCCAATATCTGCTTTCTTTAATGCTGGAGCATCATTCACTCCATCCCCCGTCATTGCAACAATATTTCCCTTTTTCTGCCATGCATCCACAATTCGAATTTTATTCTCTGGTGAAACTCTGGCATAAACAGAAATTTTTTCAATCTTTTGACTCAATTCGTCTTCTGACATCGCATCCAACTCTGCTCCTGTGACAGCCATGTCTCCGTCTTCATAAATTCCAATCTGTTTTGCAATCGCAGATGCCGTGATTTTATGATCCCCTGTAATCATAACTGGACGAATGCCCGCACTTTTTGCATCTCTTACTGCCTGTGCAGATTCTTCTCTTGGCGGATCCATCATGGATACTAATCCAATAAAGATAAAGTCATCTTCATCATCCACTGATAATACATCATCTTGTTCTACTTCTTTATAAGCAAATGCCAATACACGGAGTCCTTCTTTCGAAAATTCCAAATTTTGATCCAGAATACGTTCCCGCCATTGATCTGTCATATCTGCAATGTCTTTTTCCGTTCTTATCTTCTTACATTTTGGAAGAAGCATATCCAAAGCTCCCTTAGTCAAAATCGTATGTTGACCATGCAGAGTATATTTTGTGCTCATTAGTTTTCTGTCAGAATCAAATGGGATTTCTTCCAAACGTGGCATTAAGTCTCTTAATGTACTTTCTTTAATATTGGCCTTTCTTGCCATTTCCAAAAGAGCAAATTCTGTTGGATCTCCAACTCCCTTGCCTTCCACAATCGTTGAATCATTTGTTAAAATTGCATCATATAATAAATAACGATGCAATTGCTTTTTCAAGTTCAATTCTTCTGGTTTTAAAACAACATCTCCAATATAAATATGCTGAACTTCCATTTTATTCTGTGTTAATGTACCAGTTTTATCTGAACAGATAACCGATACACAGCCCAGACTTTCCACTGCCTGTAATTGTTTTACAATTGCATTTTCTCTTGCCATCTTTTGTGTTCCCATTGCTTGTACAATCATAACAATGGAACTCAATGCTTCTGGAATCGCTGCAACTGCCAGTGCGACTGCGAACATTAAAGAATCCAAAATTGGCATTTTTCGATAAATTCCAAGTAAAAACACTACTGCACTGATTACCATAATAACTGCAGCCAGTTTTGCACTAAATTCATCCAGACTCACTTGAAGTGGAGTTTTCTTTTCTTTTGTAGCATTCATCAAAGATGCAATTTTTCCAATTTCTGTTTTCATTCCAGTTGCAGTTACTACTACTTCTGCACGTCCATAGGTAACTAAGCTTCCTGAAAATACCATATTTGTGCGGTCTGCCAATGCTGCCTCTTCTTTGATTACAGCATCTGTTTTTTCTACATTCGTTGTTTCTCCTGTCAACGAACTTTCATTTGTTTGAAGAGAATAACAATGAATAATTCTTCCATCTGCCGCTGTGAGATCTCCTGCTTCCAGAATTAAAATATCTCCTGGCACTACTTCTTCTGCCAAAACTTCTTTTTTCTGTCCATCTCGAATTACCTTTGCATTTGGAGAAGAAAGTTTTTTTAGACTTTCCAATGATTTTTCTGCTTTTTGATGCTGCACAGTTCCAAGTATTGCATTCATTACAATTACTGCAATAATTACAATCGTACTTTCTGTATTCCCAGAAAACATGGATACAATTGCAGCAATAATTAAAATAATTACAAGGAGATCACAAAACTGTTCTAAAAAGACTTGTAAAACACTTTTCTTTTTTCCTTCTGCTAAAACATTTTTGCCATGCTCCTCCAGCAATGCTGCGGCACGTTCAGAAGTAATTCCCTTCTCTGTTGTGCCCATCGCTTTTAAGACTTCTTCTGATGTTTTTTGATAGAATTCTTTCATCTACACTCCTCCTTTTATGCCTTCAGAATATCGCACTTCCTAAGCTTCGTAGATACCAATGCAAGCGGAGTACTGATACCAAATTTCAAAAATCTGGATTTCTTAATTATTATAGAGAACATTCCTTATTATATAGAAAAACGAGACTTTTCATGTATTGACTCTTAAAAAAATCAATACATGAAAAGTCTCGTAACCTCACGGGTAATATTGCCAGACCATTCGGCCGCGTATGTTGACAATATATTCTCTACTACTCCCTCTTCACATCTCAATGAATATTCTGTTCACGATTGAAATTATAAATGGAAAATTTTTATTTGTCAACTGCTTTTTTCGTTAAATCAATGCCAATGTCTTTAACAAATACAGCCATCCCGTTAACGAAAATGCACTAAGTGCTGTCGTCATCATTACAATTGCTGCACTCAAGGTTCCCTCATGTCCCATATTTTTCGCCATAACGTAGGAACTGACCGTTGTTGCAGACCCTAACATAGTAAGAATTGCAATTAATTCACTTTGCACAAACCCTATCCAAATTGCAATTGGTAAAAATAACGCTGGTAAAACTATTAACTTAATCGCACTACACACCACTGCAATACTTATTTTATTTGCAGCTTTTTTTATTTCAAATCCTCCACCCAATGCAATTAAACCAAGCGGAGTGGCTAAAACTGCAATATTTTTTACTGTTCGTTCCATAATGGCAGGCTGCGGAATCCGAAGCACAGACCAGATAAGTCCAATTACAATTCCAATAATAATCGGATTGGTAAGAATCCCCTTACAAGTCTTTTTTATTAGCACAGCATCTATTTTCTTTTTCTCTGCACCAAAAACACTCAAGACAATCACAGCCATCATATTGTACAGAGGCACACTTCCGATAATCATCAGCGGCGCCATCCCTGCATCCCCATAAATATTCTGCATAAATGCAATCCCTAAAATTGCAGCACTGCTGCGGTAAGACCCCTGTATAAATTCTCCTCTTAAGGAATGATCTTTTAAGAAGCAAGATAGAATCGTAACCAAAAGAATGCTTGTTAAAGTTACAACAAAACAGTAAAGTACAAACCTTCCATTCCACACTTCATAAAAATCAGCTCCTGATATATCTTGAAACAGCAGCACGGGAAGCGCCACTTTAAATACAAACTGATTCATCTTTGTTATAAAACTTTCATTAAATAGTCCAATTTTGCGAAAAAATAGCCCTGCCATCATCGTTAAAAATATAGGCACGGTTGCATTCAAACAAAAAATTAAATTTTCCATAGAAATCGACCTTCTCTCAGCTTCTAAATTTCAGCATTTTTTATTATGCTACACTACTACGTAAAAGTCAATAGGATAAAACCGTTTTTTTGGAAGACCGTAAGCATTCCTCCATAGAAAGTTATAAGAACAGTCCCTTTTCAAAGCTTTAAAAATATGTTATACTTCTGTTAATTTCCTCTTAGAAATAATCAAGAACGGAGTAGAAAGGAGAATTTCTTTGAAAACACATGAATCCGCTGAAAATTATCTGGAAACCATTCTAATTTTAAGTCAAAGACAAGCAGCTGTTCGGTCTATTGATATCGTAAATGAATTAGGTTTTTCCAAACCAAGTGTCAGTGTTGCCATGAAGAATCTACGGAATAACGGTTTTATTACTATGGATTCCTCTGGCTTTATCACTTTGACAGAAGAAGGACGTAAAATTGCCGATATGATTTATGAGCGCCATCGTTTACTTTCCAGATGGCTTATTCATCTTGGTGTAGAAGAAACAATTGCGGTAGAAGATGCTTGTCGAATTGAACACGTAATCAGTCCTGAAAGTTTTCAAGCCATCAAACAACATGTCCTTACCCACCAAGGCGAATAATCCTCTTGTTCCAATTTTCTGACTTCGCTCATCATTTTCACCAACGAGGCTGTTGATATAAAACCAACAGCCTCTCATTTTTTTCTGCTATTTCAAAAACATCTTAACGATTGTTTCTTTGCATTTGTTATACGGATGATAACGCATTGGAAGATCAATCCAATTGTATTTTTTTACAATGCTTTTCCTATGACTAAATGTCTCAAATCCATTTTTTCCATGATAGCTTCCCATTCCACTGCCGCCAACTCCTCCAAATCCCATTGCCGAAGTTGCAAGGTGAATAATCGTATCATTGATACAGCCTCCTCCAAAGGAGAGATTTTTTAAGACATAATTTTCCATTGTTCTCTTTGTCGTAAACGTATAAACTGCCAATGGCTTTTCAAAATGTCCTAAAATTTCTGGAAGCTCCTCCTCTGTTTTAAAGGTCATAACTGGAAGCACTGGCCCAAAAATCTCTTCTTTCATCACTGGAGAATCCCACGTCACATCATCCAAAATCGTTGGTGCAATCTGCAATGTTTCTTCTTTTCCATATCCGCCTGTTACAATTTTCTCTGCTCTTATTAGCTTCATTACTCGCTTATAATGTTTTTCATTAATCATCTTTGGATAATCCGGATTGTCCAATGGTTCCTTTCCAAGCATTTGATGAATTTGTGCTTGAAGCATTTCTAAAAATCTGGCCTTAATCGTTTCATGGACAATCAGATAATCTGGAGCCACACAAGTCTGTCCACTATTTAATAATTTTCCAAAAATAATTCTCTTCGCTGCCAGCTTTAAATTTGCACTTTCATCTACAATACAAGGGCTCTTTCCACCAAGTTCCAACGTCACTGGAGTCAAATAACGAGACGCTTTCTCCATAACCGTTTTTCCTACTGCCACACTTCCAGTAAAGAAAATATAATCAAATCGCTGTTCTAACAGCATTTCATTTTCCTGACGTCCTCCCTCCACTACTGCAATATAATGCTCTGGAAATGTTTGTCCGATTATTTTCCGCATTAATGCAGACGTCTCTGGCGCATAGGCAGATGGCTTTAAAACGACACAATTTCCTGCTGCAATCGCATCCACCAACGGCTCTAACGACAACATAAGCGGATAATTCCAAGGTGCCATAATTAATACAACTCCATATGGCTCTGCTATTGTAAAGCTCCTGGCATGAAACTGAGAAAATGGAGTAGGAACAAAATTTACTCTCATCCATCGTTCTAAATGCTTTTGCACATAAGTAATTTCTGATAATGTCATTCCTATTTCCGTCATATAGGTTTCAAATCCCGACTTATTTAGATCCTTTTTTAGTGCTGCCTTCCATGCGTTCTCATTACGCCGAATAGCTGATTTTAACCTCGCCAATGCCTTTCTGCGAAATGCAAGCGTTCTTGTCTCGCCACTGGCAAAAAACTTTCTCTGTTTTTCTACAATTTGATTGATGTCAGTCATAATCTCCCACCTTTCTTCCCATCTGCTATTTCTAAAATTTTCCTTGAAATTATGCCAATTCTGTTTATTTGTGCGTCTTCCTTCCCATATGCAGCTTCTAAGATATGAATAATATCTTTCTTTTCTGCTTTTTTTGGATTCACAAGAATCGCACCGTCATTCATTGCCTTTCGTGCCACCAGTTCAAAATCAATTGGATCTGGATGAATTTCTCCCAAAGTCAACGGCAATCCACAACAATGATGCAATCGCTTTTGTAATTTCCTAACTTCTTGTATCATACGTTTTCCACGCTCTTGTTTCGGTGTCACCGCATAGACATCTGCACCTGCAAAATAAATAAGCAGCTCTCCATATTGTTCATCCAAAACGCTCTGATTATACCGCATCACATAAGGAAGCAAAATATTCATTGCATCGCCATGCGGAATATGACATTCTCCGCCTAGCGCATGTCCAATCGCATGAACCAATCCTACCATAGAATTTGAAAATGCAGCGCCCGCCATCGTAGATGCGTTTGCCATTGCAAGCCGAACCTTCTTATTGTTTCCATTTACTACAGCTTTATAAAGATTATCACGAATCAATACAATGGCAGCAGTTGCATAAGCATCGCTAATTGGATTTTTCTGAAGACAGGTGTATGCTTCAATCGCATGACAAAGTGTATCCATTCCTGTTGAGGCAGTAATTTTAGGAGGTAGAGTTTTCGTCATGCGAGAATCCAATATCGCTACATCTGGCTGCAAATGATAGGAAATAAATTCCATTTTTACTTTCTTGGATACATGCTTAATTACAGCTACAAGTGTAGCTTCCGATCCTGTTCCTGACGTGGTTGGAATCACAACGAATGGGATTTTTATTCCTCTCTTTATCGTTTCACATCCTACCAATTCCAGTAAATCATTTGCTTCTTGCGAAAGCAGCATTTTTACCCCTTTCGCCGTATCAATTACCGATCCTCCTCCCACTGCAACTAATCCATCGCAGCCTAGTTTACGATAAACTCTTCCTATTTCATTCACTACATCGGAAGAAGAATCTACTGGCACCCCTGTGAAGCATGGAATTTCTTTTTCTCCCTCTTTTTCTAATACATCCAACACCATTTGCAATATACCAATTTTTTTTAGCATTTCATCTGAAATAACTAATGGTCGTGTTACCCCCAAATCATGAAGCTCTTTTGGAAGTTGTTCCAGACTATGATGACCAGAAAGGGTTTTTACACGGTGCTGAAATTCATAACTTAATGACATAGTTTTTCACCTCTATTTTTACCGTTTTTTGTTAACGAACCGTTACGAGATTTTTTATTATGTTTACATACACGAGTAAACTAGATGTTTCCTTTTTCGGTACGGCTGTCATAATTCGTTCGTTTATTAGATTTGGAAATAAATAGCTTTCTAAAATATCGACACAGCGTGCAAACGACATTGTTTTTGCAATATCTCCCTTTAGTGTAAACCCATGCAATGCATATGCACCTGAAATTCCAATCTGTCCTGTTAAAACCAATACTGCCATATGCATGGAAGTAAACCGAATAATTGCGTCACGATATGTGGTAGATGGATTCTTTACTTTTTTTAATGTTCCATCTTTCCACTGTAAGTATAAAGAAGCTCCTCCTTGCGGACATTCCAAACCGTAAATCATATTGTTTTCCCACTGATTCATCTCTTCTGCAATTCGATGATCTAAATGATATAACTCTTGGAATCCGCCCTGTAATACCCGCAATACAACGCTGCAAACCATTCGATCCAGCAACATAACTCCCCTTGTACTAATACTCATTGTTTTCTTCTTCTCTAATTGCAATTTCTTTCCTCCATCTCCATCTCTTGTATTCTATTGTACCACTTATCTGCGTTTCGGTAAATCATTTCATTCATAATATCTGATTTGTTTTCATTTTTCATTGACTTTTTTTTTTAAATTCAATACAATAAAAAATCGATAAATAACTTCTCGGAATCTCAATGAATGAGATTCCAATTGAA